>CAYMBW010000003.1:45294-48013 GCA_964388775.1 uncultured Candidatus Saccharibacteria bacterium
TTATCAATAATAAATGATTAATAATTCGGAAAAAGGAGCCACTCTATATTTTGCTATAATTATAATGTCTCTTTTACTGGCAGCGGTTTTTAGTATCACCTCTATAGTATTGGTACAAATAAGGACCATTAAAGGAATGGGGGATTCAATCGTGGCTTTTTATGCCGCTGATACAGGCATTGAAACAGCGTTGTATGACCTTTATAACGCTAATTATATTTCCCATTATGGGCCGACATCTTTAGGCAGCGGGACATATACTTATGAAGTATGGGTTACCCAGCCCATTGGCGGGGTATTGCCTGGGATTCCTGTAGACAATCCCTTTGTTTGCACCGGAAAAGGACAATATTATTGTATTAAATCCGTGGGCGTCTATAATTCAGTTAAGAGGGCGATAGAAGCAGATGGTTAATGCGTGATAATTTTATGGATAAAGAATCTGCGAAAAACAGGATAGAAAAACTCAAAAAGGTGATTGATTATCACCGTTATTTATATCATGTCTTAGACAAACAGGAGATTCCTGACCCTGCCTTTGATTCATTGAAAGACGAGCTTACCAGAATAGAGCAGCAATATCCGGAGTTAATCACTCCTGATTCTCCGAGCCAGAGAGTGGGGGGAAAACCATTGGATAAGTTTGAAAAAATAGAACATCCGGTTCCGATGCTCTCCATTGATGATATTTTTGATAGAGAAGCGCTTGAGGCCTGGGAAAAATATCTCAAGAAATTAGAACCTTCGCAAGAGTTTGAGTATTTTTGCGAGCTAAAGATTGACGGATTCGCCATAACATTAATTTATGAAAATGGAGTTTTAAAGACCGGAGCTACCAGAGGAGACGGGAAAATCGGAGAGGATGTAACGCAGAATATAAAAACCATAAACAGTATTCCGCTAAGATTAGATATTCATCAATCTATTAAGGATAAAAATGTAGAAAATAATTTAAAAGAAAGAATAAAAAAGGGGCGGATAGAGATAAGGGGAGAAGTATATATGGAAAAAGCGTCATTTGATAGGATTAACAAACAGAGGGCTGAAAACAAAGAATCCGTTTATGCCAACCCAAGAAACTTGGCAGCTGGTTCAATTCGTCAACTTAACCCTAAATTAGCAGCTTCGCGGGGATTAAAGTTTTTGGCTTACGATTTGGTATCCGATATATCATCCGATACCTCTGCCGATAGAGGAATAACCACTCATTCTGAAGAACATAATATACTTGCTTGTTTAGGATTCAAGACAGATAAAGGCAAAATCTGTAAAAACTTGGATGAAGTAGTAAATTTTTGGGAAAAGACCCAAAAAAACAGGAATAACTTGCCTTTTCAAGTAGACGGGGTGGTGGTTTTAAAGAATAATAATCGAATTTTTGATAAATTAGGTGTTGCCGGCAAAAGCCCGAGGGCTATAAGAGCTTTTAAGTTTTTGGCTAAGCAGGCAACGACTAAAATCACAGATATAAAGGTTCAAGTTGGCAGAACTGGCGCAATTACGCCCGTGGCGATATTAGAGCCGGTTAAGATTGAAGGAGCTACCATTACCAGAGCCACCTTGCATAATGAAGATGAATTAAAAAGATTGGGAGTAAAGATAGGAGATACGGTTGTTATAGAAAGAGCGGGAGACGTTATACCGGCCGTTTCAATGGTGTTAAAGGATTTAAGAGAAGGAAAAGAAAGGGCCTTTAATTTTCCTCGCAAGTGTCCGGTTTGCGGTCAGGGTTTGGTCAGGCCCAAAAATGAGGTCATTTGGAGGTGCGATAATCATAATTGCCCTGCCAGGAAAAGGGAATTTTTAGAGCATTTCGTGTCAAAGAAGGCCTTTAATATTGAGGGATTAGGGCCCAAGATTATTGAACAATTGAATATAAACGGATTAGTGAGCCAGCCCCTGGATTTCTTTGAGCTAAAGCAGGGGGACTTGCTGCCCTTGGAAAGGTTTGCCGAGAAATCAGCCGACAATTTGATTAATGAGATTCAGAATAAGAAAAATATATTGTTAAATCGCTTGATTTATGCTTTGGGAATACGCCATGTAGGCGAAGAGACAGCCCTTGATTTAGCGGTTCATTTTAAGACGTTGGATGCGTTAATCAAAGCTTCGCTTATTGAGCTCGAATTTATCCCTAAAATCGGTAAAAAGGTGGCAGAAAGCATCTATAATTGGTTTAATGATAAAAATAATCGCTTATTCTTCAATAAACTGCAACAAATGGGAATCAGTATCTCTCCATTGCCCAAAAGGGGAAATAAACCATTATCAGGCAAGAGCTTTGTAATAACCGGAGTTCTTGAGAATATGTCGCGGGATAAGGCGCGGGCTCGAATATGGGAATTAGGAGGGAATACCCCCGATTCAGTAAGCAAAAATACCGATTTCTTGGTAGCCGGCAAGAATCCTAAGAGTAAACTGGAGAAGGCGAAGAAACTTGAGGTCAAAATCTTGGCAGAGAAGGACTTTATCAAAATGATACTTTAAAATTTTTAATTTTAAGTTGTTGTTTTGCATTTTGCATTTTAATTCAATGACGATTATCAGCCATTTCAGAAAATTCGATTGGTCCCTTGTCTTGACAACAATTATTTTGACAGGTATTGGGCTTTTGTCGCTGTATAGCTCATCATTAGGCACGGTGGGCAATTTTTTAAACTTCCATAAGCAGCTCATATTTTTAGCCGTCGGATTAATATTAATGGCAATTTTTTCTTTT
>CAYMBW010000004.1:0-40995 GCA_964388775.1 uncultured Candidatus Saccharibacteria bacterium
TCCCTATTTTATATTGGCCATCTGCTCCTGTATTTAGAGGAACCGCCACATTGCCGTTAGGAGGGGCAACACTCGGCTCGGTCCAAGCGAAGATATAAAAAGCCGTTACTGCTAAAAGCACTATAACGGCAAAACTCAAAGAAATAATCTTGGGCGAAATTTGATTCTCTTTTTTCATAGAATTAAAGTATTAATTTGATTAATTAATCTATAATAGCACATTGTCAACAACACAAGCAATACAATTGTGGAAAACTTTTTCTGCTAATTATTAATCATTAATCACTTGCCCGCCTCGGGCGGGTTAATCAGTAATAATTAATAATTTATCATTAGGGCTACCGCATAAACAGTCCCCTCTTGATTCCCTTTGCTTGTATCTTAAAAATCCTATACAATATACTAATATATTATCGTTATATTCTAATCTATGGAGCAACTCCTGCATCGATTCACTGAGCAAGAGATATTCCAAGAACTAAGAAACGCTGAACGAGAAAACCGGACCGCAGATTTTTCCAATAAGCTTCTGCCGGAGTTTTCTTTTTCCGGAAAAGAAATAAATACCGGCATAAACCTCAAGGGTTCAACCATCCAAGGCGCTCTTCATTTAGACGAATGCAATATCAAGGGAGATGTTAATTTGGAACAAGCCCTGATTTATGCCACATTATATATTTCAAAAACCGAAATCCAAGGAGAATTTTTTGCCAATCAGATAAGAATCCGCGAAGTTTTGAATATGGTTGCTTCGACTTTCAAAAAGAATATATATATGAAAGAATCGTCCATCAAAGGTTTTTTGGGACTGAACAAAGTGCAAATTGATGGAAACTTGGACATAAGCAAATCCATTATAAGAGACATTGTCACAAAAACAGGCACGATTAGAGGAGATGTTTATCTCCGCGACGCTAAAATCGGCGGTTCGGTAATAGCGACAGAGGTTATGTCGGAAGGACTTGGAAATTTTGAAAGGACGAACATCGCCCAAAATCTTGACCTTAAAAATTCAAAATTTAAAGAAGTGGTTATCTTAAGCGGGACGATAGTTGAAGGAGAAATTGAGGCCCAAGACCTGCAATGCAAAAGTTTAATCGCGCATGTATCCTAAATAGAATTATGTCTCCTGCATTCACCCATCTTCATGTGCATAGCCAATATTCTCTCCTCGATGGACTGCCAAAAATCGAGGAACTTTTAGATTATGTCAAAAAAAACGATATGGATAGCGTGGCGCTAACCGACCACGGAGTTCTTTACGGCGCGGTAGAGTTTTATAAAAAAGCGAAGCAAGCGGGAATCAAACCGATAATCGGCTGTGAAGTTTATATGGCCTACGAAAGCATGACCCAAAAAAGGCCAAAAATTGACAGCAAACGTTATCATTTAATCTTGCTTGTGAAAAATGAAATCGGTTACCGCAATTTGGTAAAAATGGTAAGTAAGTCCCACTTAGAGGGTTTTTATTACAAACCAAGGATAGACGAGGAATTATTGTTTCAACACGCCGAAGGACTTATTGCCCTTTCCGGCTGTTTACAGGGAAAAATCCCCCGCCTTATAATCTCCGGCCGTATTGAGGAAGCGGAAAAAACAGCTCTAAAATATCAAAAGGCCTTTGGCAAAGAAAACTTTTACCTGGAAATCCAACATCACGCAAACATTCCGGAACAAAGCAAAATAAATAAGATTCTTATAGAATTATCCAAGAAACATAATATTCCTTTGGTGGCCACTAATGACTGCCATTATCTCCGGCCGGACGACGCAGAAGCGCAGGATATTTTGATGCTCATTAATACCGGCGCAAAGCCGGACGACTCTAACCGCCTCACTATGAGGCAAGACGATTTTTCTATGACGCCACCGAAAGAAATGGCAGAAAATTTTAAAAATGTCCCTGAAGCGATTAGCAATACTCAAAAAATAGTTGAGGCCTGTAATTTTGAATTCAAATTAGGGGAGATAAAGCTCCCCCATTTTCCGGTGCCAAATCAAGGCAATCCCGACCAATATTTAAAAAATATCTGCGAGAGAAGATTTGAGAAAAGAAAAAAAGAATTCAAAAACGAAAAAGAATCAAGAGATAGATTGGACTATGAGCTGGAAGTTATTGAAAAAACCGGATTCGCTTCCTATTTCCTTATTGTGGCTGATTTTGTTGAGTGGGCAAAGGAAAATAAAATAGTAGTAGGTCCCGGCCGGGGCAGCGTGGGTGGCTCTTTGGTTGCTTATTTGACCAATATCACCAACATCAATCCCTTGCAATATAACCTTCTTTTTGAAAGATTTTTAAATCCAGAAAGAATCTCTATGCCTGATATTGACCTTGATTTTGCCGATACCAGAAGAGACGAGGTTATAGAGTATGTCTCCCGGAAATACGGGCAAGAAAGGGTTGCTCAAATTATAACATTCGGGACGATGGCTGCCCGGGCAGCGATAAGAGATGTTGGCAGGGTCTTGAAATATCCTTACAGTTTGTGCGATAAAATTGCCAAAATGGTTCCTTTGGGGTTTGACCTTGACCAAACACTTAAACGAGTGCCCGAGTTCCGCGAAGCATATGAAAACGATGAACAAATTAAGCGACTGATTGATTTGTCCAAAAAATTAGAGGGCGTTGCCCGCCATGCTTCGACGCATGCTTGCGGAGTTGTTATTTCCGCAAAACCGCTTGATACTCTTGTCCCCGTCCAACGGCCAACTCAAAGCGACGGTAATATTATCACTCAATATGAAATGCATTCAATCGAGGACCTGGGTTTGTTAAAAATGGATTTTCTGGGGCTAAAAAATCTCACTATGATTGAGGAAGCCATTAAGCTTATTAAGGCAACCCGCGGGGAAAAAATTGAAATTGACGAAATCCCGCAAAATGACAAAAAAACCTATAAACTTTTGCAGAAAGCGGAAACTACCTCTATTTTCCAACTGGAAAGTTCCGGTATGAAAAAATGGCTCCGCCAACTTCAACCCTCAACATTTGAAGATATCTCCACCATGCTTGCCCTTTACCGCCCCGGCCCTATGCAGTTTATTCCCGAGTATGTGGCTCGAAAACAAAAAAAGAAAAAAGTTGAATACCTGCATCCCAAGCTAAAGCCAATTTTGGAAGCGACTTACGGACTGCCGGTATTTCAGGAACAGATGATGCAAATCGCCAGAGAAATTGCCGGATTTTCGCTTAGTGAGGCGGATATCCTGCGAAAAGCAATCGGCAAAAAAATCCCCTCTCTCCTACGCGAACAAAAAGAAAAATTCATTTCCGGCGCAATCAAACAGGATGTTGAAAAAGAAATCGCCCAAAAAATTTGGAGTTGGTTCTTACCTTTCGCCCAATATGGATTTAATAAATGTTTGACTGGAGAGACAAAGATAATCTCTCCCACAGGTCATATTAGAACCATTGAAGATGTTTATAACGAAAGCAAACTGAAGAGAGCTTATCGCTATACTGGAAAGTCGGTGATTTCTTTGAACGAAAATTTAAAGTTTAAAGCTGGCAAAATTTTAGAAATAAACAAAAACGGCAAAAAACCGGTTTACGAAATTACAGCATGCTCGGGGCGAAGAATTAAGGCAACAACAGAACATAAATTCCTTATCTTTTCCGGCTGGAAAAAATTAGAAAAACTGAAAAAGGGAGATAGAATTGCTATTGCTCGTTCTTGGCCCACACATAAAATGGCTAAAATCAATTGGTCGTGGCATAAAACCGCTCTATTAGGATACGCGTTAAGTGAAGGGAATCTCTGCCATCCGCATGGATTCTATCTCTATACGAATTCTAAAGAAATGCTTAAAGAATATGTAAAAATCCTTGAAAAATTTAAAAATACTAAAGCAACTGTTTCCGAGAGGAAAGAGATAGAAAAGAGGGGCAGATATTCCGTGTATGCCGGCAGGATTAATCTTAAACAAAAATCCGAAGCAGTGGACTGGATAATGGATGAGCTTAATTTGAAATATAAAAAAGCTACTCAAAAATTTATTCCTCTTGACGCTTTTAAACTTGAAAATAATAAATTAGGAGTCCTGCTCGGCGCAATGTGGAATGGAGACGGTTGTATTGATTCTAAAACAGGATCAATCTACTATGCCACTTCATCTCAACAGCTTGCCGAACAAGTTCAAAACCTTCTTTTGCGCTTTGGAATCGTATCAAAATTGCATAAGAAAAAGTTTAATTACCGAGACACGCAAAAAATAGGTTGGACAATTAATTTTAGCCGTTACGATAATCTTCTTAAATTTTCTGAAAATATAGGGCCTCATCTTATTGATAAAAGGAAAAGAGACTTTCAACAAATATTGAACACTCATCCGATTTTAAAAATAGACGATGATTCCGTATTGTCTGCCCGAGGCACTTTAGACACGGTACCCACAGAAGTGATCATAGAAATAAGAAATGAATGCCAGCGCGCAAATATTCCTATGAAAACAGTAGCTGACTGGGCAGGAGTTTCGTATAGGCTTTTTCAAATAGATCGCCGCAAGAAAGGCCTGCAAAGAGAGACATTATCTAAAATTGCCAATGTCTTAGATTCTGAAAGATTAAAAAATTTGGCTAAATCAGATATTTATTGGGATAGAATAAAATCTATCAGATACATAGGAAAACAAGAAACATATGACCTTACAATTCAAAAAAATCATAATTTCACAGCCAATGGATTTATTGTTCATAATTCTCATTCAACGGGTTATGGAATTATCGCCTACCAGACCGCATACCTGAAAGCCAACTACCCGGTAGAATTTATGGCAGCAGTGCTGGCCTCTGAAAAACAAGACGTTGAAAGAATCGCCTTTCTTCTGGAAGAATGTAAAAGAATGAATATTGAGGTTCTGCCTCCGGATATAAATGAAAGTTTCAAAAACTTTGCGGTTGTGGATAAGAACAAAATCAGGTTCGGACTTTTAGCCATTAAAAATGTCGGTCATAATATTGTCGAAACAATCGTGAATGAAAGAGCCGCCCACGGGAAATATCAATCAATCGGCGATTTTGTAAACAGAACCCTTTCAAAGGATTTAAATAAAAAATCAATGGAAGCGCTGATTAAGACCGGCGCTTTTGATAAATTAGAAGAAAGAAATATGCTGCTTGGCAATCTGGAACGATTATTAACCTGCTCAAGGGAAATCCAAAACAACAAAAAAAATGGGCAGAAAGGACTTTTTGACGGTTCCAAAATGAAGACCACTATTAATTTAGAACAAATGGAGCCGGCCGGTGCCGCTGAAAAACTGCAATGGGAAAAAGAATTATTAGGGCTTTTTGTGTCAGGGCATCCCCTGGAGACATGCCCGAAATCTGTCGCCAAGAAAACGGTTCCTATATCGAAAATTCTCCAAGAACTCACCAAGACAGAAGACCAGCCGGGCTTCCCTTTGAATGTGCCTGACAAAATATTTAAAAAAATAATGCCCGGAACCCGTCTTAAAATATGCGGATTGATTTCTCGAATTAAAAAGATTATTACTAAAAGCGGACGCCCGATGTTTTTCGTAAAAATACAGGATTTAACCGGTGAAATTGAAGCAATTATTTTCCCCAACAGCGCGGAGCAATACGCTCACGTCTTGCAGGAAAATAAAATAGTCATTGTTTCGGGCAGAGTTGATTTTAAAGACGATTCCCCGAAAATGATTGTCGACGGCATTGAAGAAATCATAGAAGAATAAAACAATGTGCTATAATAAAAAATCTTTTAATATTCAATAAATACTAAAAATACATGTCAGAAAATGTCGAAAAACAAAATTTAAATATCTATATAGCTACTGGCACAGGAGAAGGGAAAACAAAAATCTCTGCCTTTGATGCCGCATTAATGAATGCCGGTATCGCCAATTATAACTTAATTTATCTATCTTCGGTTATCCCCAAATCTTCAATCATAAAAATTAGGAAAATAAAACCCAAGAAAAATGAGTATGCCAATAAGCTCTATCTGGTCATAGCTCGTTTTGACCAAAGCACTATCGGAAAAGAAGCGTGGGCTGGATTAGGATGGATTCAAGACAGAGAAGGTCGAGGATTGTTCGCCGAACATTGGGCAGAGAGTAAAGAAGCAGTAATCAAGCTAATTCATAATTCTTTAAATGAAATGAGAGAATTAAGGCCCTATAAATATGGAAAAATCTACTACTCTGTAGCGGGCGCGAGATGTAAAGATAGACCGGTCTGCGCTGTTGTAGCGGCTACATATAAAAGTGAAAATTGGGAAAAATAAAAAAAGAGGGTAGCTCGGCTCGAAAAACTCGAGACAAACTACCCTATTATTGTCTACTGCTATCCGCCCCATTGATATATGCGATATACCTGTGTGTCTAATGTTTCTCCTTCTATTGATCTATGTAAGGCCCTTTTTGCAAACAAAGGAATTGCTCTATTGGCCGTTTGGGAATAATCGAAAGCCACAGCCCCACTTTCGGGTAAAGAGCAAATCATTTTTTCTAAGAGCTTAGCACCCAATGCCATGCTAGCGACATCGATCTTTACAGCAATACCTACCAAGTAATAGAGCAATCCCCTATTAATAGGTTCCGGAAACTTCTTCTGGAAAAAAGAGATGTTGATCCATGGAACTTTTTCTAGGTGGTTGGTGATAATCCCAATGCCTGCCGGTTTTTCTTCTACGAAAAGGACAAATTTCTGGAAATCTCTGTCCTTCATTGCCTCCAGAAATTCCTCTTTATGACAGTGTTGCCTGCAAGGAGTTTCAGCGTTTACTGCTTGAAATGTTGCGTCATACATCTCCCATAGCTCTCTTCGGAGCGTTGTGTCGGAGATGCAGAGTTCCTTCTTGATATCGAGAATCACAAATATCACCTCCTAATCTTAATAGAATTTGAAATAGACAAAATACCCTATCGAGCCACTAATCCATACCCAAATCCCAAGATGAACATACCAGCGCAAATTCTTCCCTACTACCTCGATATAGAGATAAGGCGATGCCCATGCCAATCGATTGATAAGCAATCCCCAAATCAACGAGCTATTGGTGAAACTTAATTCACTGAAATCAAAGCGAATCAAATCTCCTAAGCCGATTGAGAAAATGCCACTTCCTCTTAACATAAGGTAAATCCCGAAATAGTATGGTAGAAAACTGAAAAGATAGATAATGATAAAAGTCATGGGGTTGACATTATGACTTTTAGCCCTATCGTTCAATTTACTACATTTTTCTTTCAAAAACCTGATAATCATCACCATCGCATCCTCCTATTCAATTCTTTATTAAAAATTGTCAAAAAATCTAAATTAAGATTAACACAATTATCTTTAATAGTCAAATATGATAATAATCGTCCAAATTATTCCTCTCTTAATTATCGGGGTTACTCTCATATTAGGAATAGCCATATTATTACACAGTCCACGTAAGAGGCCCAATCAAGTGTTGGCTGGTATAGTATTAAGTTCTGCTTTTTGGGTCTTCGCAAACTTAATGGTAGATATGGCCAAAAATGATACAGCAGTGCTTCGATGGAGTCGGCTGACACTTCTGGGACCCATTTTAATTCCTTTTCTATTTCTTTATTTCTCTTATATTTTCCCTCGTTCTTCAAAAATAAATAAACTAAAATGGTTTTTTATTTTCCTTCCCATCGTCTTGCTATTTTTTGTGCCAACTCACTTCAATATTCAAGAAGTATACTTTGTCTCGGGTAGCATTCCTCAAGTAATTCCGGGAATATTATATGTGCCATTTTTTATCTATTTCGCAAGTTATGTTGCTATTGCTCTTTACAATTTTTTAAAAAACATAAAACGATCCTCGACGCTTGAAAAAAAACAGATACAATATGTAATTATTGGAACAGTTTTGACCGTTTCGATAGGCCTTATCACTAATGTTTTATTGTTATCCTTTGGTATTCCCGAAGCTTCCAGTTTTGGCCCATACGCAACAATTTTCTGGACTGTTTTCCTTTCATTAGCTATTCTTAAGCACCACCTTTTTGACATTAAGGTTATTGCCACAGAGTTATTTACGGCCCTGTTAATTATATTGCTCTTTATTAATATTTTTTCTTACAACAGTTTAAGCCAACTTATTCTAAACATTGCAATCTTCATAGGAACAATAATCTTTGGCATCTTTTTAATTAAATCTGTCTTTCGGGAAGTCAAAATACGAGAAGAAAAAGAAAAATTAGCCCTGGAGTTAGAGTTGGCAAATGCGAAATTAAAAAAACTTGACCAGGCAAAATCAGAGTTTTTGTCCATTGCCTCGCACCAGTTGCGCACTCCCCTTTCTGTGATTAAAGGATATCTCTCAATGGTTCTTGAAGGGACTTATGGAAAAATCTCCAAAAAAGTGAAAAAACCGATAAATAATGTTTTCCAAGCAAGTAAACAATTAAATCAGTTGGTTAATACGCTTCTGAACGTTTCCCGCATTGAGGCCGGGAAGATAAAATTAGAAGCGAGCCCAATGTCCATTAAGGAGGTGCTTGAGCCAATAACCGAAGAATTCAAAATAGTAGCAGAAGAAAAAGGCCTATATCTTAATCTTTCAATCTCCGATTCCCTGCCTCTAATTCCTCTGGACAAGGAAAAGATGAATCAGGTTGTAATGAATATTATTGATAATGCTATTAAATATACTGAAAGAGGGGGCATCACCATAAAATGTAAAATGAAAAATGAAAAATTAAAAATAATGATATCAGATACTGGACTGGGTATGGATAAAAAACAATTGACTGAAATATTCCAAAAATTCAGCCGAGGGACGGCCGGAGAGACCCACTGGTCAAACGGAGCCGGTTTGGGAATGTATATCGCCAAAGAATTCACGGAACTGCATAAGGGAAAAATCTGGGCTGAATCAAAAGGCCAGGGCAAGGGCTCAACCTTTAATATTGAACTTCCTGTAAATTTGAGTACAATAAAGGATTAAACATAAAATTATGAAATTAGAAATATTGAGGCATTCTTTATCGCACATAATGGCAGCAGCGGTCCAGGAGTTATATTCCGGGACTAAATTTGGCATTGGACCGGCGATAGAAAACGGATTCTACTACGATTTTGATTTGCCGAAGCAGATATCAGAAAGCGAATTCCCGGAGATCGAGAAAAAAATGAGAGAGATTATCAAAAAAAATCTGCCGTTTCGCAAAAAACAAATCAGCAAGGTTGAAGCAAAAAAAATATTTAAGGACCAGCCGTATAAATTAGAACTAATAGATGAATTGGCTAAGAGCGGTTCTAAAATCAGCATCTATCAGGTTGGCAATTTTATTGATTTATGCAAAGGCCCTCACTTAAAATCAACAAAAGAAATTTCTCCGGACAGCTTCAAACTCACCAAGGTTGCTGGCGCATATTGGCGCGGACAAGAGAGAAACAAAATGCTCACCAGGATTTACGGAACCGGTTGGGGGAAAAAACAGGAACTCAATAAATATTTGGAAAATATTGAAAAGGCGGAGCAAAGAGACCACAGGGTTTTAGGCAGCAAACTGGAACTCTTTATGTTTGATGAGGAAGTGGGAGCCGGTCTCCCAATCTGGATGCCCAAAGGAGCAATGCTAAAACATATCATTGAAGGATATTTGTATGAGCAATTATACAAGGCAGGATACCAATGGCTTAGTTCTCTTCACATCGCTAATCTCAACCTCTGGAAAACCTCGGGTCATTGGGGGTTTTATCGGGAGAATATGTATGCCCCTATTAAGATTGACGATGAGGAATATATGCTCAAACCGATGAATTGTCCGTTCCATATCAAGGTCTATAATTATAAAATCAGAAGTTATAAAGACCTGCCTATCAGATTTGCCGAGCTTGGCACGGTTTACCGGTATGAAAAATCAGGGGTCTTGCACGGATTGGCGCGCGTAAGAGGCTTCACTCAAGACGACGCCCACATATTCTGCGCTCCGGAGCAATTATCCGAAGAACTTTTCAAAACCATAAAACTGGCTATCAAAATGCTGAGCGATTTTGGCTTCAAAAATTACCAAATCTATCTTTCCACTCAACCGGAAAAGTATGTTGGCACTGATGAAATTTGGAACAAGGCAACCAAGGCGCTGAAATACGCCCTTGATACGTTAAAAATAGATTATGAGATGGATAAGGGAGGTGGAGCGTTTTACGGCCCCAAAATTGACATTAAGATAAAAGATAGTTTGGGCCGGCCTTGGCAATGCACTACTATCCAAGTTGATTTCAACCTGCCGCAAAGATTTAAAATGTCGTATATTGACGAGAAAGGCAAGAAGCAAGAGCCCATTATGATACACCGCGCTCTTTTAGGGGCGATGGAGAGATTTATTGCTATGCTAATAGAGCATACCGGTGGCGCTTTCCCGTTATGGCTTTCCCCTGTCCAAGTATGGGTTTTGCCAATTGGGCAAAAGCACGAAAAATACGCCCAAAAAATAACCGATGAATTGCAAGAAACCGGGTTCAGAGCAGAAATAAGAAACGAGAACGAAACTATTGGCAAAAAAATCAGAAACGGCGAGATTCAAAAAATCCCGTATATTTTAGTTGTCGGAGATAAGGAAATAGAAAATAAAACCGTAAGGGTCAGGGAAAGAAACAAAGGAGACATCGGCGAAACCTCGCTCCTTTCTCTTATCAAAAAGCTTAAATTAGAACTACAAAAAAAGAAATAAAAATGAAAACCGCCCATAATACAATTTCTCTTCAGACGAAAGAAAGATTAGATATTGTAAATATCACGGATGATATCAAAAATTACATTGCCCGGACAGCGATTAAAGATGGTATTATAAACATCCAAACTCGACATACTACTGCAACGATTTTGGTTAATGAAAGCGAACCGGAACTATGGAAAGATTTTAAAAATCATTTGGAAAAACTTGCTCCCGCGACAGAAAAATACCACCACGATAATCTGGAAATAAGAACCGTTAATGTCTGCGAAGATGAATGCCAAAACGGACATTCTCACTGCAAGGCATTGCATCTGCCAACCAATATATGCCTTAATATAATTGATGGACAACTCCAATTGGGACAATGGCAAAGCATTCTATCCATTGAATTAGACCACGCCAGAAAAAGACAAATCCAGCTACAAATCATCGGAGAATAATTGGTCAGTAATTATTTATCATTAATCAATAATCAGTAATCAGTGGCGGCCTTTACTGGGGCGCTTTTTTGTTTTAAGATTGGAGAATAATAATTGCCCGCGCCTTATTGAAAAATTATGAAATATCATACTATCACTTATGGGTGCCAAATGAATAAATCAGACAGCGAAAGGATTGCCGGGGCGCTTAATGTTCTTGGCTTTAATAAAACCACTAATGCAGACAAGGCGGATTTAGTTATTTTTAATCTATGTTCAATCAGGCAATCAGCCATAGACAGAGCAATTAGCAAAATTAAAAATTTTGCTGAATCCAAAATCCAAATATCAAATATTAAATCAAGCCCCAAACCTAAAATTCTCCTAACCGGATGCATCTTAAACAAAAATAAAAGAAAACTCGAAAAAGTTTGCGATGGGATTTTTAAGATAGATGACCTACTGGAATTGCCGACCATTCTGAAAAAAATCGGACTTAAAACAACAAAAAATCCGAATTCTAAAATCAGACATTATCTTGATATAAAACCTGATTATGAGATAGGGCCGAGCGCTTATATTCCAATAATGACCGGGTGTAATAATTTCTGCTCTTATTGTGTGGTTCCCTATACCCGCGGAAGAGAAATTTCCCGGCCGGCAAAAGATATTTTATGCGAAATCAAAACTCTGGTAAAAAAGGGGGTAAAGGAAATCTGGCTGCTGGGACAGAATGTCAACAGCTACGAGTCCAAAGTCCAAAATGTAAGAGAAATTGATTTTGCGGAGTTGCTGAAAATGGTTAATAATATTAAAGGAAATTTTTGGATTAGATTTACTTCTTCGCATCCAAAGGATTTGACTAATGAAATGATTGAATCATTCGTTAAATGTCAAAAAGCCACTCCCTATCTTAATCTGCCTATCCAGTCAGGTAATGATGAAATTCTGAAGGCGATGAACAGGCCCTATTCTGTTGAAAAATACAAAAAATTGATTAAAAAAACGCGCCAGACCTTTAAAAAATATCGTAAGGGCCAAGAAAAAATCCTTTCTCTTTCCACTGATGTGATAGTTGGTTTTCCCGGTGAAACCAAGAAACAATTTCAGGATACAAAAAAAACCTTGAAAGAAATTGGTTTCGCCGCCGGATACATTTCGCCCTACTCTCCCCGCCCCCAATCAACTGCCTTCAAACTGAAGGACAATATATCGCCATCTGAAAAACGAAAAAGAAAAAAAGAATTAGTAAAAATAATAGAAAACAGCGCTTTGAGATTTAATAAACAATTTGTCGGGAAGAATGTAGAGGTCTTGGTGTTTGACAAAAAAAATGATTTTTTTCTCGGCAAAACCCGCCACCACCAGGTAATAAAATTCCTTTCAGATAAAGACCTTGTTGATAAGTTTATAAACTTAAAAGTGACAAAAGCGACCGCCTATGGTCTTCAAGGTGAACTAACCAAGGTCTGTTGAAATCAGACCTTAACAGACCTCAATATTGTCTTATGTTGTTATGGCCTTAAAAGAAAAAACTAAATTAATTGTGATTCTCGGACCCACAAGCTCCGGGAAAAGCGATTTAGCCGTACACCTCGCCAAAAAATTCAACGGTGAGGTAGTTTCCGCTGATTCAAGGCAAGTATACAAAGGGATGGATATCGGCACAGGGAAAATAACCAAACAAGAGATGATGGGCATCCCCCATTATCTTCTAAATGTAGCTTCTCCAAAAAAAAGATTCACAGTGACCCAATATGTCAAAAAAGCGGACAAGGCAATTGAAAAAATCCATAAAATCGAAAAATTGCCGATTGTCTGCGGAGGCACCGGTTTTTATATCCAGGCCCTTATTGACGGAATCACCATACCTGCGGTAAAACCGGATTGGGGTTTAAGAAAGAAACTGGAAAAACAAATTACAGAAGAACTATTCCAAGAATTAAAAAAACTGGATTTGAGAAGGGCAAAAGATATTGATAGGCATAATAAAAGACGCCTGATTAGGGCTATTGAAATTATCGTGAAAACAAAAAAAACAATAAGCCCTATTAAAAAGAAACAAAAATATGATGTCTTAACACTCGGGATTAAACCGGAAAAAAAAGAACTTCAAAATAAAATTCACGCTCGCCTATTGAAACGGCTTAAGCAAGGAATGGTAAAAGAGGTAAAAGAACTAAAAAAATCCGGCTTATCTTGGAAGCGGCTTGAAGAATTCGGTTTGGAATATAGGTTTGTTGCTTTCTATCTCCAAAACAAAATGGACTATAAAGAAATGACTGATAAATTACAGAAAGAGATTGAGCATTATGCCAAAAGACAAATGACTTGGTTTAAAAAGGATAAAGGAATCATCTGGATTGAAAATAAAAAAACAGCGGAAACGCTGATTAAAAAATTCTTAAATAGTTAAAAGGATTCATCGGGGGAGAGCAAACAAGCTTGCCCTCCCCCGAATCTGACAGTGTATCCTTATTCCGCAAGAGCGGGATAGATGTCGCCTATGGTCCGAGGTCCTCCTTCGCCCTCCCTTGCTGCTAATATAGCAGCGACATCCTTCTCACTCACCCGATTAGGCATAAAGCCCTTGTCCCTTACGGTGGCTTCTGCCTCTATCTCGCTTAATACGAATGGTGATAGACGGTAGGCGGGATCTTTCTTCCGCTTGCCCCTTAGCGTGGATGCGCTATAAGACACGATTAACCTCCTTTTTTTGGATTATGTTACGCTATGCCAATCCCCTTTCATGTTTGTTGTCGCCCAATCCCAATCAAATAACACCACCTCCTTGCCGGAAACGAACCTTGGAATAGTGTTGTTGTCTTATTATGTTAATATTCCGGAATCCGGAATTCAACATTTTCTCGACAAGTTGAGCAACCATCAAGATTTCGTTTTCTAATAACACAGAACAACCTTCTTCCAATAGCACTTCAGCTTTAAAGTTTTCGGTGAGTTGTCCTCGAGGATGAAGCGCCAATCGATCAAAAGGCACTCGCCACACTTTTAACCACGACCGGATTATTAATCTAGTCACCCATAAATTCTCTGTTGAAGAGAAGACCACTACTCTGCCTCCCCTTCTCTTGTGCTCGATAACAGCTTCTTTCGCACTTCTCTTTGGGGGGCGCAAAAGATAACCGACAAACACAAGTGGAAAAAGCAGGATAAAGAGAATAAGTCCCGTCCTATGCTCTGCTATCCAACGATGGACAAAATATGGCAAAGAAAACCATGCCAATGTTCCGTCAAAGTCCGTTACAAGGACTTCGGGCTTCGTTTTCTCCAATGGGACTCACCTCCTTTAACTGGATACCTTGTCAGATATAACAAGTTGACAAAGAGCTGTTTTTTTGTGCTTATATTATACTCTAATTTAATACTTTTGTAAAGAGTTTCTCCAATATCTCCGGGTTTGCCCTGCCTTTTGTCTTAGCCATTGCCTGACCAATCAAAAATTGCAAAGCATTCTCTTTGCCCTTTTTATAATCATCCACTGCCCGCAAATTAGCGGCAACAACATCAATAACAATCTGCTCAAGTTCCTGTTTGTCTTTAACTTGGCTCAAACCCTTCTCCTCAACTACATCCGAGGGGTCAGAGCCCTTGTTAAACATCTCTTTCAAAATAATCTTAGCAATCTTACTTGTTATTTCTTTCCTATAAAGCATAGAAATAAATTCGGCGAAATTCTCCGCGCTGATACGAAATTCTTTGTCTTCCACGGACATTCCGTTTAAAAGACCCGTTAAATCGGTAAGAACATAGTTTGAAGTAGTTTGAGCCAACTCCCTGTATTCCTTCTCTCCTATCTCTTTATTATCTTTATCTTCAAGCCAGGCCTGAAATTCAGAAACTACCTGCTCAAAATATTCGCCTAAATCCTTATTAAAAACAAAAATTTCAATATCTTCATCTTTTAAAAAGTATTCATCCTTAAACCGGATTCTTTTAATATGGGGCAATTCGGGAATCTCGCTTTTGATTACGGAGACATATTCATCAGCAAGCGCCAAAGGAGGCAAGTCCGGCTCCGGGAAATATCGATAATCATGCGCCTTTTCTTTGATTCTTTGGCTCACCGTGATTTGTTTTTTATCATCCCATCCTCTTGTTTCGTGGACAACATCGTTGCCCGAATCCAGAATTCCTGCCTGGCGCTCAATCTCATATTCTATCGCCTTTTTAACCACTCGAAAAGAATTCAAATTTTTGATTTCAACCTTTGTGCCCAATTCTTCACTCTCTTTCCCTCCCCCGCCTATATCCTCCCCCTCCCGCCGGGAGGGGGAGGTTGGAAGGAGAAGGGCTTTCAGTGATATATTTGCCTCAATTCTCATCTGCCCTTTTTCCATATCTGCTGATGAAACCCCCAAGTAACGGAGAATAAGCTGAACCTCCCGAGCAAAATTATACGCCTCTTCCGCGTTTGTTAAATCGGGCTCAGTAACCAATTCCATTAAAGGGATTCCCGCTCTGTTAAAATCAACCAATGAACCATCTTTTTGATGAATTAATTTGGCTGCTTCTTCTTCTAAGTGTATCCTGGTAATTCCTATCTTCCTTCTGTTTATCTCTAAAAACCCATTTTCGCACAGGGGCAAAGCGAACTGCGAAATCTGGTAACCTTTGGGAAGGTCAGGATAAAAATAATTTTTCCTTGCAAATTGCGAATGCTTGGCAATTTCACAGCTTAAAGCAATACCGGTTTTGACCACTTTTTTGACCGCCTCCGCGTTAATAACCGGCAAGACCCCGGGATGACCCATACAAATAGGACAAACATTGATATTTGCCCTTGGCTCAAGAGAATCATTCTTGCAGGAACAAAACATCTTAGAGTTTGTGTTGAGCTCTGCGTGAATCTCTAACCCAATTGTGGGAGTATATTTCATGTATTATTAACAATTGCGACTTGTTTTTAGTTTAGCAAACTTTCAGTAAAAATTCAAAAGAAAACCCCCGCAAAAAGCACGGGGGCCAAACCGCCAACTTAGTTTCGAACGATTTTCGCGCTTGGGATATCTTCGTCCACTACGAAATCGTCAAAAACGACTGGGACTAACTTTTGAACTTCTTTCAGCAACTCAATCATGGTCATCCTAATCTCCCAGTGAGCCGCTGGAGAACACCTTAATTCAAAAATGTGCCGCCACTCACGAAAGTTAGTGGTTATCACAATCTGAGCGACAACCCCGATAGGAAGAACTTGTCTGGCATCCTCGAGAACCCATCCCTCTTTTCTCAAACCGCGATACATCTGCTCATTAAGGGCAACCCAGTCTTCAAAAGAAACATGGATTCGGCCTCCATCAGAAAAAATTAAATCTACTACCTTTTCTTTTGGGTCCTTATCTGGTGGACAAACCACCCGAAGATTGCTCTCATCAACATATCTTGTTGACTCCTGAGTAGGGGATGTCAGGCGATGACGAACTTGTTCGTGGGTCAAACCACGAGAAATATTAGAGAAGCGCACTATCATACATGAGTGTTCTATAACACTTTCGTGTCCTCGTTTTCTCAGCATCGTTACAAATCTTGTTGCTGACTCCTCAGTAATCTTATCTTGACTCTGATAAGCCGTCCTACCAGCCATCTCTATAAGCTGTAGAGGACTCTCTCCATGTAGCCCAGTTAGCAGGCCCATAATTTCGAACTTGCCCGGTGGTTTTAAAATTTCCATTTTTCCCTCCTTTAGGAATTAAATTGTCAATGAGCTGACGCCTTCTTTTTTGTTTTTGATTAATAGCCCTTGATTGAAATATCATTTGAACTTATCCAGTCCTTATTGATATAGTGCGGGCAAGTTCTAAATAGTATTCTTCTTTTGACGGCCGTTTTGCCATAATGGTTATTCCGTTTCAACGCCCATTGAGCGGGCAGTCCCGGCGATTATCTTCATCGCCTGTTCTACATCTTCAGTATTTAAATCCGCCATTTTCTTTTGAGCAATCTCTTTAAGCTGTCCTTGAGTGAGCTTGCCTACTTTCTTGCGATTAGGGGTTCCGGAACCCTTGTTAATCCCAACCGCTTTTTTGATTAAATCAGACGCTAAAGGTTGCTTTAACCGAAAATCATATGTTCTATCCTCGTAAACAGTGACTTCGACAGGTATGGTTGACCCCATTTGTTCTTTGGTCGCGTCATTGAATTTCTGACAAAACTCTCCGATATTCAGCCCTTGAGATGCTAAGGCCGGCCCGATGGGAGGGGCGGGATTGGCTTGACCTGCAGAAATCTGGAGTTTAATAATGGCTTTGATTTTTTTCATAGATATATATTGACTAAATTTTCTTTATTTGCAGAGAATCCAATTCAACGGGCGTATCTCTACCGAATAAGTTGACCATTACTTTCACTTTGCCCTGTTCTTGGTCCAATTCCGAAACCTTGCCTTCATATTCCTTAAACGGGCCGTCCGTAATTTTTACCATATTACCGACCTCAATGTTAATTTTATATTTTGGCGTATCTGCCCCTACTCTCTGATTTATATCTAATATCTCCCCGGATGAAACCGGCACCGGAGTGGTCCCCGCCCCTACAAAACCCGTAACATTCGGGGTATTCCTCACTATGTACCAAGAATCATCAGTTACTATCATTTCTACTAAAACATAGCCCGGATAAATCTTCTCTTCAATCATTTTTCTTTTCCCGCCTTTTATCTTGATTTTTTTCTCTTTCGGCACTAAAACATTAAATATCTTATCTTCCATCCCGAGCGACTCAACCCTATGCTTAAGATTTTTCGCCACCGAATCCTCATATCCCGAATAAGTATGAAGCACATACCATTGCTTAGTTTTAGGAATCTTTTGTTTTGGCATAAAAACTTACAGGGCGATTAATTTTTTCAAAAGCGACTGAAATACAAAATCCAATCCACCTAAGAAAAAGGCTACTACTGCTGATATGACGACTACCGTCAAAGAATATCGTATTGTTTCTTCTCTGGTAGGCCAATTGATTTTTTTAACCTCTGTCTTTACCTGTTTAAAGTAAAGAAAGAGTTTGTGCGGAAGTAAAGCTATATTCATGTTTTTATTATTATCAAAAACGTCCTTAAAATCCCCTTGAGGGGAATTTCCTCATATTATCATACACCGGCCTGATGTCAAGTTTAAATATCCAAATTTTTAACATACTTGGCATGGGTCTGGATAAATTTCTTTCTTGCTAAAACCTCTTGTCCCATCAGAACATCAAAAGTCTTGTCTGCCTCCTTAGCATCCTCTATCGTCACTCTCAATAAAGTTCTATTCTCCGGATTCATGGTCGTTTCCCAAAGCTGGTCCGCATCCATTTCACCTAAACCTTTATACCTCTGGACGTTTAAACTCTTGCCTCCTGATTTGCGCATATCTTCCACAATCTCTGTTTTGTCCGCCTCATTATAGGCATACTCCATCTTTTTACCATCTTGAATCTTGTAGAGAGGCGGTTGGGCAATATATAAATAACCCTGGTCAACTATGGCTCTAAGATACCTATAAAACAAAGTCAACAAAAGTGTTCTTATGTGCGCACCGTCAACATCAGCATCAGTCATAATAACTATCCTGTGATAACGTAATTTGGAAATATCAAAGTCCTGCGCTATCGCCGTGCCCAAAGCGATAATTAACGCCTTAATTTCGTCAGAACTTAAAATCCTATTAAGCTTAGCCCTTTCCACATTAAGAATCTTTCCCCTTAATGGCAGAATGGCCTGAAATCTTCTGTTCCTTCCCGCTTTTGCGCTATTGTGGACAAAAACCCCGCTAGCCAAGGCAAAATTATGGGTTTTTGGAACCTCGATATCATAAACATCCACTCTTTGTTCGAGGAATTCTATTCTTTGTACTTTGTGATTAAAATTCTGAACAGCTTCGGTTAATTGTTCTCTGTTGTTATCAAAGAACCTCGTTAGCATTGTTTCCAGCTTCAATAGATTAGCATTTTTTCTGGGTAAATTATTACGTTCTCGGTCATAGAAATCAATGCTCCCATAATCTTCATGGACCTTTTTCAGAAAAGTCATGCTCTCGCGAAAATAAACTTTATTATAAGCTAATTTTCGCTTTTCTCTAAAAGTTTTTGTCCATTGTACTTTTGTTTTATCTGACCGCCATTTCCGCAACGTTTCATTATTCCATTGCTCTTTTGCCAACAAAGAAAGTTCTTTTCTCTTTTCAGGATGATTCTTAAAATAATTTTTTGTCTTTTCGGACATTATTTTTAGATTCTCCTTGTTTGCTCGATATTTTCTTTGGGCTTCATATAATCTTTTAAGATTATTTTTTCTATATTCTTCATTGGAATAATAAAATTCTAAAAATTTATTTCGCATATATTCCTTATAATTCGGGTTCTCCCATTGTTTCTTTGCTCGCTCGCTCAACATATCGCGCATTGATTTCATCTTAGCTGACATCTTTTTTCTATACCCCTCTTCTTGCTTAAGTTTTTTGCATTTCTCTATCACGTCTGGTCGATGAAGGGTAAGCCGAGCAAAATCCCTATGTATCTTCAAGTGCTCCTCTTTACTCAACCTGATTAAATTATTTGGATTATTATTTTTTTTGTCAAAATCTATATGGTGGCGATATAATCCTGCATCTTCAATATAAATATTATTTTCCGTATTATATTTATCAGCCAATAAATGTGTAAAAATATAAAAATGTTTCATTGGGTCAAAAATCATTTCGTAGCCATCAATTGTAATTTTCCCTCCAATTTGAGATATTTTTTTCCTAAATGGCATTAAGCTCTCTCCGGGCTTTAAATTTTTTGCTTCTTTGTATTCTCCATTGCGAAGCATAAATTTATGATCTATGGTACAAGTGATTTCCTCGTTATTATCTAAGACAATTTTTAATACCTTTTCATTTTTTTTAGTAAGCCGAGGATTAATTATTTTTTCAATACCTATGTTCCCACCTTCTTTAATAGTATAACAATAATTAGATTTCCCATTCTGCCACTCATTTATCAATTCTTTAAAACTTACATCTCTGCCGTCTGTTAATGCTATCTTAGTATCGCCAGTAAAACACCCCCCGGCGCTTGCGCCTTCCACGATAAACAACTCTGACTGCGCAGGGTCTTTAGACGAGCAATCAGCTAACTTGCCCGGCAAGCTTAATCCCTCCAGGGCTCCTTTTCTAAGAACTGTTTGACGAGCGGCTGTTGCTGCTTTCCTTGCTTTGGCAGCCAAAAGGCAATACTGAAGAATCGCCCGAGCATCCTGGGGATACTGTTCTAAATACTCGGTCAATGATTCATTCAAGGCCATTTCTACGGCAGTTTTTGCCTCCGGATTACCGAGTTTGGTTTTTGTTTGTCCTTCAAACTGTGGTTCCCTAATTTTCACCGAGATTACAGCATTAAGCCCGACCCTCACATCCCTGCCATTCAGATTTTCCTCGTCTTCTTTAAGATAATTATTTTTCTTGGCATAATCATTAAGAACTCGGGTCAAGGCGCTCCTAAAACCGGTCAAATGACTCCCGCCCTCAAGGGTAAAAATATTATTAGCAAAACTCTCTTCGTACCCCTCTTGGTCTTCTGTATATTGGAAGGCTACTTCCACTAAGATGCCTTCCTTTTCTTTGGAAGCATAAAACGGCGTTTCATGAATCAAATTATTGCTTCCAGCTAAATATTTGGTATAGGTTTTCAAGCCGCCTTCAAAATAAAAAGTATAAACGAACTTTTCATTCATTTTTTGGTCTTCAAACCTCAACTTTACGCCTTTGGTTAAATACGCCTGACGCCTTAAATGATTTAAAATAGTTTTGCGGTCAAAGGCAACAGTCCTGAAGATTTCTTTGTCTGCTTGGAATATAACGGTTGTTCCTCTCTGGCTGCACTTCCCTTCTTTCTTTAATTTTGTCTTTGGTATGCCCTTAGAATACTCCTGACTATACAAAAAGCCGTCCCGACAAACCTCCACTCTCATAAAAGAGGAAAGGGCACAGACAACTGAAACCCCAACTCCATGAAGTCCGCCTGACACCTGATAAACCTTTTTCCCGAACTTAGCCCCGGCATGAAGAGTGGTCAATACGGTTTCAAGAGCAGAGACCTTTGTCTGGGGATGCACATCAACCGGGATTCCCCTACCGTTGTCTGACACTTTCACCTGATTATCCGACGAAAGAATCACTTTAATATCATCGGCATAACCGCCCATTGCCTCATCTATCGCATTATCAAGACATTCCCAAATTAGATGATGTAATCCATCGGGACCGGTGGAACCGATATACATTGCCGGCCTCTTCCGCACCGGTTCCAGGCCTTTTAAAACAAAAATATCTTTTGCCGTATATCCCTGACTGTCTGTTTCTTTATTATTCTTTGGCATAGAAATTATTAGTGATTAGTGGTTAGTGGTTAGTGATTAGTGATGATTCAAGAGGATTTCCGCACCTCCCAATCCAAATTGTCTTCCATGCTCTGAATAATTTTTGCCGTCATTGCCTCAATCTCCTGTCCGCTCAAGGTTCTGTCTGCTGCCTGAAATATTATATGAAAAGCCAAACTCTTTTTCCCTTCCGGTAACTCCGGTCCCTCATAAAAATCAAATAAATCAACATCTTGAATATATTGATTCTCGCTGGTATTGATGATATTTAACACTTCGCTGACTCTTGTATCTTCCGGCAAAAGCAAGGAAATGTCGCGCATCGCCGCAGGGAATTTAGAAATAGGCCGGTATTCGCTTTCCTCATTGCATTCCCTTAAAAGAACTTCAAAATCAATGTCAAAAGCGAAAATCTCTTGGGTCTTACCGCCTTTAATCAACACCGGAAAATTCAATGCTCCCAAAAACCCAATTTCCCTATTCCCAATCTTAATCTCCGCCATCTTGTGTTTGTCCCAGAGGTCAAAACTTGTGTCTTCCGGGGTGGGCTGATATTCATCGAAATAATAATCGCTGATTCCCAAATTATTAAACAAAGCATCGATAACTCCCTTGAGTATGTAAAACGATTCTTTTCCTCCGGCCATTACCCCGCTCAACATCTTTTTCTCTATAACTTTGTTTTTCTCCTGTTTGAATATCTTGCCTATTTCAAAAATTTTAATATTTTTTTCCGCGCTAAAATTTCTAAAATTATACTGAATATTTTCAAAAAGATTTAATATCAAATTCGGCCGAAGGTAATAAAACTCTTCTGAAAACGGATTTTGTAATTCCACCAATCCTTTGCCCAACATATCGCCTATTTTTTTACCAATAAAAGAATAGTTATACATTTCTGAAAATCCCGCCTCTTTCAAAGAATCCTTAATTTTATCTTCCCAAAAAATATCATCATTTCTTTTTGCGGGCATCAGCGCTAATGTCGGATAACTTGACTCTAATTTCTCATACCCATAGATTCTGCCTATTTCCTCGGCAAAATCTTCATTACGGACTAAGTCCGGACGCCAAGTCGGGATATCCACCAAAAAATCCGATTTTGTTTTAAGCCCGAGAGAATTTAAAATTCTGATAACTTCTTTTTTTTCTACTTTAATCCCTAATAGCCCTTCTATCTTGTTTAAATCTAATTTTAATTTTCTTGACGAAATTTTCTTGAGATAAATATCTACCCTGCCCTTGGCGATTTTCCCTCCGACTCGCCCACCAACGCTTGAGCGTAGCGATTGCGGGCAGGCAATTTCTTGAATTAATTGGGCCAACCTGTCTACTGCCAATTCTGCGAGATTTGGGTCCAACCCGTGCTCAAACCGGAAAGAAGCATCGGTTTTTAAGCCGAGCTTTTGAGAACTTGCGCGAATCAATACGGAATCAAAGTTGGCGGATTCAAGGAAAATATTTTTTGTCTCTTTGCTTATCGCCGCGCTTTTCCCGCCCTTAATGCCGGCTATTGCTAAAATCTTTTCAGAATCAGCAATGACAAGGTTATCTTTATCTAATCTATATGTCTTGTCGTCTAAGGCATCTATCTGTTCTCCGATTTTTGCCCGTCTTATAAAAATCTTTTTGCCCTCAATTTTGTCCAAATCAAAAGTATGAAGCGGTTGACCAAATTCAAGCATCACATAATTCGCCGCATCCACAATATTATTAATCGGCTCAAGCCCGCAGAGGCACAACCGCTCTTGGATATATTTAGGAGAAGACCCCACCTTCACTCCGACTAAGACCCTTCCCATATATCTTAGACAATCTCTTCCATTATCTACTCTTACATTTATAAAATCATTTATTTTTGGTTCCGCATCTTCTTTGATTTTTAACTTCCCGCCTGCAACGTTGTAGTAACTGCGGGCAGGTTCATTTTTAATTTTTAATTTGGTAACAGCCCCGCATTCTCGGGCAATCCCAAAATGCGATAAACAATCAGTCCCCCTGTTTGGCGTCACATCAATATCCAAAGCCCAATCCCCGCCCTCTCTTTTCATTGTTTCAACTTCAAAACTATGAAGCGTCAAAAGCTCGGCCAATTTCTTTGGTTCAGGCAATTTCTCGTTAAAAAATGATTGTAGCCAGTTATAAGAAAATAACATGTTGATTAAATTAAAAGTCCAAAATCTAAAATTGCTCTAAAAATCTCAAATCCCCCTTGTATAACAACCTGACATCATCAATTTTATATCTCATCATTGTAAGGCGGTCCAACCCCATTCCAAAAGCAAAGCCCTGCCAGTCCTTCGGATTTAATCCTGCCGACTTAAACACTTGCGGATGAACCATTCCTGCCCCTGCCATCTCAAGCCATCCCGTTTTTGAACACACGCTGCAGCCCTTGCCTCCGCAGACCAAACACCTTACATCAACCTCAAAACTCGGTTCGGTAAAAGGAAAAAAACTTGGTCTTAATCGTATTTTTGCGGATTGCCTGAAAAACATTTCAAAAAACCTTTCCATAATGGCTTTCATATTCGCAGCGCTTATTTTTTTGTCCACCATCAGCCCCTCTATCTGATAAAAATTGATTTCATGAGAAGCATCGGTTGCTTCATATCGAAACGTCCTACCCGGAACGATTATTCTCAACGGCGGATTATGTTTTTCCATATATCTCACTTGAACCGGACTGGTATGCGTCCTTAGCAATAATCTCTGATTTTTATTTTTTATTTTGGACTTTGGACTTTGGACTTTGGACTCTTTCGGGCGTAGCCAAAAAGTGTCCCACATATCTCTGGCCGGATGATTGGCAGGAATATTCAAAGCGTCAAAATTATACCACTCGCTTTCTATTTCGGGCCCTTCAATAACCGAAAAACCAAGCCGTTCAAAAATGTCCTCTACCTCTCTCTTGACTTGAGTAATCGGATGAAGATGCCCCGTTATTAATTTATGGCCGGGAAAACTAAAATCTATTTTCTTTTTCGGCTTATTCTTTTCATCTGTTGCGCCGACTGCCTTTTTTTTGATAATAATTTTTTCTTCCAACTCCCGCCTGATTACATTCGCCAATTTGCCAATTTCTCTTTTCTTTTTTTCAGGAAGATCTTTCAAGGAACGCAAAATAAGGATTACTTCCCCTTTCTTTCCCAGATATTTCTGGAAAACTTGTCTTATTTCCTCATTATTTCGGGCTGAACTAATCTCTTTTTCCGCCCTGTTTTTTATATCTTTTAAATCCTCCATTTTCCTTTATTGTTCCTTTATTCTACCGCAAAAATCAACTAAAATCAAATTAAAAAAAAGGATATCCACAGTTTTAAAATAGTTAAGAATTGGCCAAAAAAGTTACTACGTTGCTACGAGATTACTACGAGGCCCGGCCTCGTAAGAACAAAAACCTGTTGGAAAATTCAACAGATTTTTGTAAAGGCAAAAATTTATGCGGGGACGACCGGACTCGAACCGGCAACCTCATCCGTGACAGGGATGCGATCTAACCAATTGATCTACGTCCCCACAATCTATGGCTTTTATAAAAATTCTATGTTTTCTCTCTAAATAATATATGGAATCCCCTTTATTTTCAACCCTATACATAAAAGAAAAAAGGCGCAAGGCATCTCTAGTGCTAAAAGATAGCTCAAAACAATTACCTCGTTTCTTAAAAATGCTGCCTCCCTCAACTCTATTATGTTTCCACAAAGAGTCCCTCAATCCTTCTAAAAAATCTTTGCTGCCGGATGTGAATCTGACAGAAAAAACTCGTTGCTGCAAAGATTTCCTATTACTTCTTTTGTACACACCAGAAACTACATGGCCATCTCCATCAAAATAACCTCTGATAAAATCCGGCAAACAAGCCACCGGCACTTTGGGGAATTTAATTATCTTACTTTTAGCTGGACAAAATCCTATTCTTATCAAATCTTGAAAAATAATTTTACTACCAATTTGAATTCTGTATCTATCTTTCCATTTGCTATTCTTGTGCTTGTAAGTCCCTATCTTATGACCAGAGCCCATTGCTACCTTTACATTATAAATAAGATCTTTGTCGATTGATGTAAACTCAACATAGAATGCGCCTCTTGAATTCTTAAACATACATCCATCCGCAGCAAAATAACCAAGTATATAGGCCATCTTCGGCGACCAAAATTTAAAAAAATTCTGATTAATCTTACAGGGAACAGCCATTAATCTTTTCGTCTTATGATCAAAAACATTTAGGAAGAGTGTGCCGGTGGAGGGGTTCGGACCCCCGACACAAGGATTATGATTCCTCTGCTCTAGCCACTGAGCTACACCGGCTACATTAATTTATGTCGCGGGGCCTGGAATTGCACCAGGGTCTGGGGCTTATGAGACCCCCGAGATACTACTTCTCTACCCCGCTATAAAAAACTATTGATTATGATAACTTAAAAACGAAAAAAAATCAACCCGTTTTCAGATGACACAGATAATGAATTATTGATTATCAATTATCAATGATAAATTATCAATGATAAATTATTAATGATTAGTTATTAGTTTATCTCCCCCATCTCTTTGAGCGCTTTACCATAAACGGCCACTAATTCCTTTGCCCTTTCCTTGGTCAGTATGGTTTTGGGATTATTAAGCATTTTTTCTAATACTCTTTTTACTTCCATAATTTTATCAAAATTGGAAACTGATTCCGGCGACAGCTCTTTCCCGTATTTCGCCATCATTTGAACAAAAATTTTATCCGCATCAATCAATGCCAATTTATAATTGAGTTCTCCGTTGCCTTCCAGCCGATCTGAAACCCTTTCCCAGTCGGTTCTCTCAACCCTGCCCTCCTTTAAATCCTTTATCTCTAAAAATTCTGGCGCCTGCTCCCCTTTTTCTTGTTCATCAGAAGAAGGTCTTTTCTCCTGTTTTTCGCGCGCCTGTTTGAGTAATTCTTTTTTCCTTTTAGCCGCGCGCAGGCCATAATTATCCCTCCAGTATTTATAATCCTCCCAATCATCCAAATATAAATATCTAAGATAGCTTGTGGTAAATAAAAAATATATAATCGCTCCAAAAAGCAGAACGGAAAGAATAATTATCACAATTTTAATCGGCAAAAACGCCCTCTGCAATTCCGGGGAAACGATTATATTAAAAATGTCTTGGAGTAATTTCATCTTCAAAATAATTAGCTGTGTTAAAAAGTAAATCTTCTTTAAAGGGCGGGGCAATTAACTGAACCCCAATCGGCAATCCGCCTGATTCCCCCGCCGGAATCGATATTGCCGGAAGCCCGGCCAAATTAGCGGGAACAGTTAGCAGGTCGGCTAAATACATTGATAACGGATTATTTAATCGCTCTCCGAGTTTAAAAGGCAAGGTTGGCAAGGTGGGGGTAAGAATTAAATCCACTTTCTCAAATGCCTTTTTAAAATCTTCTATAATTTTGGTCCTCACTTTCTGGGCGCGCAAATAATAGGCGTCATAATAGCCGGCAGACAAGACATAGGTGCCTAACATTATTCTTCTCTTGACCTCATCACCAAAATGCTTGGACCTTGTCCTTGTGTATGTATCCAATAATGTCTCTCCTGATTCCGACATTCCGTATCTTATACCGTCATAACGCGCTAAATTGCTGGAAACCTCGGCTGGCGTAATAATGTAATAGCACGGCACACCGTAACCGAGATGGGGCAGGCTTAATGTTTTAAACTTGATTCCGCTCTTCCTTGATTTTTCAATTAAGGACTCAAAAGCATCTCTTACTTCTTTTTGAATCCCATCACCGGAGCATTCTTGAGGCAAACCAATTATTAAATCCTTAATCGGCTTATCAACCATCCCATATTCCTTCTCTATTTCGCAGCTCGTTGAATCCATCTCATCTCTTCCTTTTATTATATCAAATAAAATCCTGGCGTCTTCTGTATTTTTAGCCAAAGGCCCTATCTGGTCCAAGGATGAAGCCATCGCTATCAGACCATATCTGGAGACCGCCCCATATGTTGGCTTCATCCCCACTATCCCGCAAGAAGACGCTGGCTGACGAACCGAGCCGGCAGTATCGGAACCAAGCGCCCCAAGACACATATCCGCGGCCACGGCAGCAGCCGAGCCGGAAGAAGACCCGCCCGGCGCATACTCTAAATTATTGGGATTTTTGGTTGCGCCATAGGCCGAATATTCTCCAGATGCGCCCATCGCAAATTCATCCATATTGGTCTTTCCCACAATAATCGCCCCTGCTTCTTTGAGCTTTTTTACAACAGTCGCATTGTAAGGGGCAATATAATTATCCAAAATTTTGGAGCCGGCAGTGGCGCGTTTGCCTTGAACTAAAATATTATCCTTGAGCGCCATTGGAACTCCTGCTAAGGGCGGTAATTTGCTTTTAGCAAAGACCAAAGCATCAATTTTTTTGGCCTGCTCTTTCGCTTCTTCTTTAAAAACAGAGATAAAAGCATTGATGGTTTTATCTTTCTTTGAAATATTATCTAAATAACCATCAATGATTTCTTTACAAGAAAACTCTTTGCTCTCCAATCCCTGGACAATCTTTTTAATGGTCAAAGAAGATAAGTCCATAATTAAAATATTGGCTTTACTTTTATAAACCTTCCTTTTTTATGAGGGGCTGCGTTGACGAGCTCATCGGCAAGTTCATTGCTCGATGATTTTATCTCATCAATCCGAGTAATATTTTTCAAATTGATAGAATGGCTGGTAGGGCTGATATTTTCAATATCAACCTCTTTGAGTTTGTCAATATAATCTAAAATAGTGGAAAGGTCTTTTTGAAATCCTTCCAGTTCTTTTTCCGTGAAATTCATCCTGGCGAGTCCTGCAATATGCTTAATTTGTTCGAGGTCAATCATAATAAATTTTAGGCCCGTTCACCCGGCTGGCGCGGAGCTTCAAACTCTTCCTTTTCAGATAATACATCTTCAAGCTGGTCAAGATTTTCCAACACCATACCGGCGCCCCTCACTACTGCCGTAAGGGGGTCTTCGATAATTTTAGTCGGTATCTTGGTTTCCTTGGCAATCAACTCGTCTAATCCTTTAAGCATAGACCCGCCTCCGGCCAGAAAAATCCCGCGCGCCATTACGTCTGCCAGTAATTCCGGCGGAGTCGCCTCTATTGTGTCTTTAATGGCATTAATAATTTGCCTTACTGATTTTTGGAGAGCAATCCTAATATTTCCTTCTCCCACCATTATCTCTTCCGGCAATCCGGTAATTAAATTCCTCCCCCGAATCGGCACCTCCGTTTTATTGTCTTTACCGGGCTTAGTCCCTTTGCTGGCATACGCGGAACCAATCTTAATTTTTACTTTTTCAGCGGTGCGCGAACCAATCAATAAGCGATATTCTTCCTGGCTGAAATCAATAATGTCCTGGTCAAGCTTGTCCCCTGCGATTTTTAAACTTTGGGCAAGCACTATCCCCCCAAGAGATATCACCGCAATATCGGTCGTGCCGCCTCCTATGTCAACAATAAAATTTCCGCCCGGCTCCTGAATTGGCAAACGGGCTCCTATGGCAGCTGCAATTGGCTGTTCTATTAAATAAACTTTTCTGGCGCCGGCATTTTTCGTAGCATCCCGAACTGACTTTTTCTCCACTTCGGTAAGCCCGCAAGGAATGCCGACGATTACTCTGGGCCTTGGAAAAACAACCCGATTTTTATAAGCGCCTTCAATAAAATATTTAAGCATTTGCTCGGCTATTTCAAAATCCGAGATTACGCCTTTAATTAAGGGCCTGCTGGCAACAATATGGGTCGGCGTCCTACCTACCATTCTCTTGGCTTCCTGACCGATAGCTAAGACCTGTCCTGTCTTCTGGTTAATCGCTACCACCGATGGCTCCGTAAGAACAATCCCCTCTCCTTTTACATAAGCAAGAGTGGTGGCTGTCCCCAAATCAATGGCAATATCTTTCTTTAGGTTGGAAAAAGGATTGAACATAATTTCAAAGTTAAAAGTCCAAAGTTAAAAGTCCAAATCTAAATTTAAATCTTTAAGTCCTTAATTTTGACAAGTTTAGCTTGTTTTCCGGCTCTTTCTTTGAGTTCAACGCTGTCTTTTTCCAATGTTCTCTCGCTCAAGACAATCCTCAAAGGAATGCCAATTAAATCTGACTCCGCAAACTTCTCTCCGGGGCTAACGCCTATCCTGTCATCGTATAATACTTCAACACCGGCTTTTTGTAAATGGCCATAAATCTTCTCCGCTCGCTCCTTTATCTTCTTGTTCTCAAGGTTTAGAGATATTAAATGAACCGCATAAGGAGCTGTTTCTTTGGGCCAGATAATACCATTATCATCGTGGTTGGCCTCAATAATAGTTGCCATAAGCCGTCCCACTCCGATACCATAAGAGGCCATAATAACCAATTTCTTTTTGCCATCCTTTTCTGTAAAAGACAGGTCAAATGGTTCAGAATACTTGGTTCCTAAGGGAAAAATATTGCCAACCTCTATTCCTCTTGATTGCTTAAGTATCGTTTGACATTTTGGGCATTTATCGCCTTCCTTATTTTTCGCTATTTCCTTATTCTGGGCAAAATCACACTTTGGACAATAGATAACCGTATCTTCTCCAATGGGGGTAAGGGCTTGAAACTCGTGAGTGAAAGAACTTGTAAACCCCTCCCCCGACGCTTCCACCATTTTCACGGATAGTCCGCATCTTTTAAAAATCTTTAAGTAGCTCTTTGCCACCTTGGAATAATAATCCTGAAAATCTTTCTCGTCAGCATGGAAACTGTATAAATCCTTCATCGCAAATTCTCTTGTCCGCAGGAGCCCTCCGGTATACCTTACCTCGTTTCTAAATTTGGTCTGAATTTGGAATAAAGAAAACGGCAAGTCCTTATATGAAGACACCCTGTCCTTGGCAATCTTTGTCATTATTTCCTCGTGGGTTGAGCCAAGAGCAAACTCTTTGCCATGGCTGTCTTTAAGCTTGAATAATGGAGGTGACATTGTATCCCACCGACCGGTCTTCTGCCAAATTGTTTTTGGATGCATCATCGGCAGAAAAACCTCCTGCCCGCCAATCGAAAGCATCTCTTCTCTAATAATCTGAGCCACTTTTTGATGGACTCTCCATCCCAAGGGCAAAAAACTATAAATACCCGAACCAAGCTGGTCTATGAAATCACCCTTGTATAAAAACTTATAGGAAACCGCCTCAATGTCATTGGGAACCTCCTTTTTACTGCGATAGAAAAGTTTTGATTGGCGCATATGATTTAGAATAATATATCTTTAAATTGTATTATATCTTTGATACTAATCACGATGAATAGGGCCAGCAGAAAAAACATCCCAAAACCGTTTACTACCCGCTCAACCTTTGCGGGCGCTCGCTTTTTGAAGATTGCCTCATAAATCACAAACACCAATCTCCCGCCGTCGGCGGCTGGAATCGGCAAAATATTTACAACCGCCAAACCAAGAGAAATGGCTGCTATAAAGTAGAATAATTGCCAAACCCCGCTATCCATACTTAATTTAGTAAACGCCAAAATTCCTATTGGGCCCGAGAACGAAGAAGAAAGCGGTTGGATATTCCGCTCGGCTATGGAGACCTTTATTAGATGGCCGAGCGCGCTGAATGTAAAATCTCCAAGATTCAATGTGTGTAAGACGCCGGAAAAAACCTTATTAGAAAGCCCCTCGTATGAAAGGCGACTTACATCGCCAAGCATCACCCCGATAGCCCCGCTATTCTCCGGAGGATTAACCCTCGGCACAAGATTAACAATCTTTTCTTTATCGGGATTATGGACGTTTACGAGGCGAAGAATAATCTCTTCCCCCTTATTTTGGTTAATAAAATTAATAAGCTCCTCGGAATTTGAAAAATATTCGCCATTTCCGGCAATAACCACGTCAAATTCATTTATGCCCGCTTTTTGGGCCGGCGAGCCGTCTAAAACTTCCGAAATCATTGGATAATCAGTTTGTTGGCCGAAAGGAAAACGATAATCAAAAAATTGGCCTTGAAATGTCTGAAAATTATGAAATCCTAAAAGGAAATAAAATAAAATAATCGCAGCCAGCAAATTGGCTCCGATGCCGGCCAAAAGTATCCTTGCCTTAATTCTTGGCGGTTTAGCGCAAAAACTGTCGGAATCTTTCATTGTCTCTTCTTCGGAATTCTCCCCGTATATTTTTACAAAACCCCCGACAGGAATCCAATTGATAGAGTATATGACGCCCTTTATTTTCTTGCCCCAAATTCTGGGCGGATAGCCGATACCGAATTCCTCAACCCTCACTCCCGACCTTCTGGCAATTATAAAATGCCCAAACTCGTGAGAGAGAATGACAAAACTAAAAATAAGGAAAAAAACAATTATAACTAATAACATAAAATTATTCTAATATTTCTTTCTTTTTATGGTCTTTGATTTCTTCTATCTTCTTATGATATTCGTCTATCGCCTTCTGAAGCTCGTCTTTTGCTTTGAATTTATCGTCTTCAGAAATCGCTTTTTGATTAAATTGCTCCTGAATTTCTTTCCAAGAATCATCCCGCCATCTTCTCAATGTCTGATATGATTCCTCCGCTTTTTGGGCAATCTGCTGGATAAGCTTTTCGCGAAATTCGCCGGTAAGGGGCGGTAAGTTAATCCTGATAGCCTGGCCGTCAACCACCGGGGAAGTGCCTAAATCCGCCTGCTGAAGCGCTTTTTCTATGGCTCCGACATATTCATTGGTCCAGGGCTGAATTAAAATCTGCCTTGACCCCGGGCAAGAAATACTGGCTAATTGTTTTATGGGAAGTTTGGACCCGAAACAATCAACCACTATATCCTCAACCAAAACCGGACTGGCAGTACCGGAACGGACTTGCTGCATCTCTCTTTTAAAGAAATTTTCTACTTTATCAAGCTCTATTTTAAGATTGTCAATAATTTGTTTATACATATTCTAATTATTAATTATCATTAATCAATTATCATTAAATTTTCATCAATAAAATTTCAAGGGCCAATCTCGGATTCGTGTTAGTGGTTTTGATGACAAACCCTATCTTTTCAATAAGTCCGATAATACTCCTTATCTTGGCTTGAGAATAATCGCCTCCCGCAGGTACAAAAGTATTTTTGCCTTTTCCCAAACTTTCTAATAAAAGCTCCCTGAAATAACTCAGCCAGACATTTAAAGAACAACGCATCTCTTCGGTATTCTTGGCAAGAGTTTCAGCATAGCGGAAACGAAAGATTAAAGGCGCTTTTGAAAGTTTTATAATATCCGTTATCCGTTTTTTTTGCAACCCGGCCATTTCTGGATTCCTATAATACTCCATCGCCAATCCGGGCCTGCCAAAGGATAGCCAGGAAATTTCTTCAGCCAACTTCTTGGGGATATTATCTTTTACAAGCGATTCTTCTATATCTTTCTCTCGGAGCAAATCAAATCTTACTAATTGGCATCGAGAAACAATTGTTGACAAAAGCTGGTCTGACTGTTCCACGATTAGAATTATCACCGTCTTGCCTTTGGGCTCTTCCAATATTTTTAGAAGAGCTCCTTGCGCGTCATAAGTCATTGCTCCGGCATTGTCTATAATCGCTGTTTTATAGCCGGAATCAGCGGAAGAAAGGGAAAGTTCTGATTTCAATTCGGAAATTTTCTCAATCCGTATCGCTAAATTTTTGCTTTTATCTTCCTTGTCGCTGTTTTCAGGCGGTTCTGGTTTTAAAAAAAATAAGTTCCGGGAAAAGCCATTTTCAAATCCCTTACAACTCTCACATTTTCCGCAAGGGACAATATCGGAATTACAACAATTCAACAATTTAATAAATTCCATGGCAATCGTCCTTTTCCCGATATTTAACGGTCCATAAAATAAATAGGCGTGAGCTACCTTATCATTTTGAATACATCTACTTAAAAATTCCCATTGTTTATTGTGTCCTATTATCATAAAAATTACTTTTTGCTCATTATACTTCGTTTATAAACATCCAAATTCTCCAATACCGCTCCCGTCCCTTTGGCCACGCAAAAGAATGCCTCATCTGCCAAAAAACAAGGGACCCCGGTCGCCTTAGCTACCAATTGGTCAAGATTTCTTAATAGACCCCCGCCGCCGGAAAGCACCATCCCTTTATCCATAATATCAGAGGCCAATTCTGGCGGGGTATCGCGCAAAACTGATTTGATGGCTAAAATAATTTCTTCTAAAACATCTTGAATTGCTTCGCTCACTTCGTTGGAAGAAATTTTAACACTTCTTGGCAGTCCGGAAATCAAATCCCTGCCTCTGATTTCTATAAACCTTTCTTTTTCTTCGGGGACAGCTGTTCCCACTTTTATTTTCACCTCTTCCGCGGTCTGCTCCCCCACTGCCAAATTGTGCTTCTTTTTAATATACTCGCTAACCGCAACATTCATCTTGTCCCCCGCCATCCTGATGGAATTAAAGGTGACAATTCCGCCCAAGGATATCACCGCTACTTCGGTCGTTCCCCCGCCTATATCAACAATCATATGGCCGGAGCAGGTGTGAATCGGAATACCCGCTCCTATGGCTGCCAGAATCGGCTCTTTGGCAATATAGGCATTTTTCGCTCCTGCTAAAATAGCGGCCTCAATTACCGCCCTCTTTTCAGTTGAAGTAATCCCCGCCGGCACGGATATTATCAAGTCCGGCTTTATAAACTGGTATTTCGGCTTAACTTTCGTGATAAAATATTTTAGCATTGCTTCGGTTATCCGAAAATCAGCGATTACTCCGTCTTTAAGAGGCCTAAAAACAGTTATGTTCTCCGGAGTCCGTCCGGTCATTTCCTTCGCCGCCTGCCCAACGGCCAAAATTTTATTCTCGCTTATATCAACCGCGACAACAGAGGGTTCGGTCAAAACCACCCCTTTCTTGGGGATAAATACCAATGAATTGCAAGTTCCAAGGTCTATTCCTATTTTTCGTATAAACATATGATTTAACTTTTAACTCGTTTGATATCCGCTCCGAGTTTCTGCAACCTTTCTTCAATTCTCTCATATCCCCGGTCTATCTGATAGATATTATTTATAACCGTTTCTCCTTTTGCAAGCAACGCCCCGACGATTAAAGACGCTCCGCCTCTCAAATCCGGCGAATCAACAATCACGCCTCGAAGAACCGTAGGCCCATTAACAATCGCCCGATGCGGGTCGGCAAAGATTATCTGCGCCCCCATTTTATTCAGTTCGTTCAAATATCTAAGACGGCCGTCATATAAAGGGTCGTGTAATAATGTTGCTCCCTCGGTTTGAGTTGCCAAAACCCCGAATAACGGTAAAAGGTCTGTTGGTATGCCGGGATAAGGCATTGCTTGAACTTTTTCCATTTTAAAACTTGCCCAAGGTTTTACTCTTACTTTATTTTTTCCGATTATCTCTATGGGCAAACCAAAATCTTTTAGTCGCTTTAAAGGAAATTCCAAATACGAAATTTCAACATTCTTGACAATGATATCGCTTCTTGTGGCTGCTGCCATTAAAATAAAGGTTCCCGCTTCTATCGGGTCATTCAAAATCTTATGTTTAGCCCCTGAAAGTGTCTTTTTGCCCACAACCGAAAAATTATGAGAGCCGAATGCCTTAATTTTTGCCCCCATTTTATTTAAAAATTTAACTAATTCCTGGGTGCTGTAATCGCAATCCGCCGCTTTAATAATTGTTTTTTTGGGAAGAGCGCTGGCAAAAAGAAGCGCATTTTCGGTGGCTGTGACGCTAAACTCATTCAGAATTATCTCGTCTGCCGGCTTGTTTTTAAACTCTAAACGGAAATACTCTGCCTGCTCTGTCACTTCTTCGCCTATCTTTATTCCCAGTTGAGAAAAAGCGTCTAAATGGGTTGAAATCGGCCTTGCGCCAATAACACATCCCCCGGGTTGGGCGAATCTTACCACTTTGCACCGAGCCAGCAAGGGCCCTAAAAGCAAAACAGAACCCCTTAATCTGGAAACTAATTTTTGGTTGATTTTTCCTACGTCTAAGCGCGACTTCTGTCTTATGCGCAAAGCCCTCTTTTTAATCCATTCTATTTCTTTACCCAAGCTCTTGAGTATTTCTAACAAACAAAAAACGTCCTCAATCAAAGGAACATTGTCTATAACGCACTCTTTGTCAGTGAGTAAGGTGGCCGCCAAAATAGGAAAACAGGCGTTTTTCGCGCCCCTTGCTTCTATCGTCCCTTTCAAACGCTTTCCCCCATTGATTATAAATTGCTCTGCCATGCTATTTTTATGCTACCTTGAAATAAAAAAAATGGCAAATTGATTGCCTTGCATTTCTCTCTGCCATTACCGGGTAACGGGCATAACGAAAAAATAACAGACAAATAATCTGAGCTCGCACGCTTTCTCTTGCTTTCGCAGACAACAAGGTTGTGTTAGAATAAACATTAATCATTGCCTATGTATACTTACCAATAAAAATGACTAAGCGCTTTAAAAAAAATCTATTTTTCTCAATCTGCGTCCTATTTATTTCCATCACGCCGATTGTTATTTTATACGCTTCCGGGTATCGTTTCGACTTCAATAATATGAGAGTCGTCCAAACGGGCGGGCTTTTCTTCAAAATTTCCCCTCCCGGAGTTATGGTATATATTGACGATAAGCCATACAAAAAGACAAATTTCTTTTTTGACACGGCTCTAATGAGCGGACTTTTGCCAAAAAGCTATCATATCTCAATCCAAAAAAACGATTATCATACTTGGGAAAAAGAACTTCTTGTAGAAGAAAAAATGGTGACAGAAGCGAAAAACATTATTCTTTTTCCCAAAAATCCCCTGTTTAATCTTGCTTTAAAAAATATCAAAACCTTTTTTCCCGCGCCCGATGAAAAGAAAGCGGTTCTTGAAATTGCCACTGACCAGAGATGGGCATTCGCTTCTTTTGATTTGCAAAGTCAAAAACAGGAACAGCTCTTAAGTGAAGATGACTTACAAATTCTTAAGTCAGACAGCGCCCCGATAATCTCCCAGAAAATCTCCGGGGCGACACCCACGAATATCATCTGGTCCAGCGATTCCAAAAAAATTCTGATTGAACTTGATAAAAAAGGAGAAAAACAGTATCTGGCAACAGAACCCTCCCCCAATAAGGGTCTTTTTGTGATTGATTGGGATAAGAAGATAAAAAATATTAACTTTAACCCCAATAATTCCGATGAAATATTCTTTATCTCCTATACTCCGGCCGCCTCTTCAACAAAAACCAACAGCGCGCTCCAGCCAACCGATCCATTGTCCGCAATTTTTGTCATTAGGGGCAACGGCGAAGAAACGGCCCTTGATTTTTCCGACCCTTCATTAAAACAAAATGTTTTGGCTTATGCGATTGTTGACAATTATATTGTCTGGTTAAGTGAATCAGGTTTAATTTATAAAGGGAGTATCAACGGAGATAAAATATCGCTTGCGGAAATATTGAATGTAAAACCAATAGCTATAAAGGCCTCTGCCAATTACCAAATTTTATCCAAGAATCTATCGAGCGTCTTTCTTAAAGAAGATGAGGGGTTTTATCACCTTAATCCTGAAAAACGCATTTTAGAAAAAATATTTGACTCCGCTAAAGAAATTATTTTTGCTAAAGATATGAAAAAAATCGCTGTTAATACCGGAAATCAAATATGGCTTTATTATCTTGAGGAGGAGAAAAGCCAACCCCAGAGAACAAAAGATGAAAAAGCGCTTCTTGCTAATTTTCCCCAAGAAATTACAAATCTCCATTGGTTGAATAACCAATATTTAATATTTCAAATTAATGAATCAATCAAAATTTCGGAAATTGATAACCGTTCTAAGCCCAATATGATTGAACTGACAACTTTCTCCGACCCTTCAACATTCTGGCTCTCAAATAAACTCTTTGTTTTAAGTAACAATAATCTATTTTTTAGCGAAGATATTGTAAAGTAAAAAAATATTCAAAACCAAAAACCGCCTAACGGCGGTTTTGGAATTTCTCTATAAAAACAATTTACCTCTTGGACCATTGCGGTCCGCGTCTTGCTCTTTTCAAGCCAAACTTCTTTCTCTCCCGCATTCTCGGATCGCGGGTTAAAAATCCAGCTTTTTTAAGGCGCTTCCTGAAGTCAGGATTAAATTTTATAAGAGCTCGGGAAATGCCGTGTCTTGCCGCGCCCGATTGCGCGCTTTTCCCTCCTCCTGAAACCTTAATGGAAATACTGAATTTATCCAAACAATTCATCATCTCAAGGGCTGACAAAATGGTTCCTTGTAATTCTGGACTCGGAAAGTACTCTTTAATCTCCTTATTATTAACCAAAAATTCTGTCTTGCCTCTCGTTGAGAAAAGACGCACTCTGGCGACAGCGGTTTTTCTTCGGCCAACCGCCTCTATATACTTTTCTTCTGTTGCTTTTTTTTCAACTGGTAATTTTAAAACCGCCGCTTTGCTCTCTTTTTTTGGCGCTCTCTTTTTGATAGGCGCTTTCTCCTTCGGCGCTAACTTCTTAACTATTTTTTTAATTGTTGTCTTGGTCTGCTTGGGCATAATATTGATAAAGATTATATTACAGCTCTACTTTTAGCCGCTTTATCTGCTGGGCTCTTAATTTATTTTTCGGCAGCATTCCAAGCACTGCCCTTCTCATTACTTGGGCCGGGTCTTCTGAATAAACTTTAGACAAAGAAATTTCTTTCAATCCGCCCGGGTATCCGGAGTGCCTGTAATACTTCTTTTTCTCTAATTTCTTGCCCGTAAGCTTTGCCTTCCCAAAATTGGTGATGACGACAAAGCCACCAATATCTTTATTGGGAGCAAAATTTTCCTCATTTTTACCGCGCAACAATGCGACTGCCGCGCTTGCCACTCTTCCTAACGATTTTTCAGCCGCATCAATTGTATATGTTTGTCTCTCCATAAAATAGTTGCTATTACTTTTGGATTTTAGATTTTGGCCGTTGGATTTTTGCCGTAAATTCTATTATTGCCATTTTCGCGCCATCGTTTTCTCTCGGCCCTGTCTTGATAACCCTTGTATACCCTCCTTGCTGTTTTTTGTAAAGAGGCGCTATCTCATCCATCAATTTCTTCACTATCCGCGGAGCGAATAATTTCGCCAATCCCCTTCTCGCTGCCAAATCGCCTTTTCTGGCTTTGGTTATTTTTTTCTCAATAAAAGAAGACAGCTCTTTTGCTTTTGCTTCGGTTGTTTCAATTTTCTCTTTCAAAATTAAAGATGAAGCCAATGTCTTCAAAAGCGCCTTTCTGGGACCGGTCCTCCTATGAAATTTTCTGCCTTTAATTCTTTTCCGCATATTATTATTACTGCTTCATTGCTATGGCCAATTTCTTCAAAACCTTTTTGATTTCTTTCAAACCCTTGGGGCCAAGGCCTTCTATATTTAGAATATCTTCTTCTTTTTTGCGGACTAACCCTGAAACGGTTTTAATGTGCGCATTGGCTAAGGCATTTATTGTGCGCGCGGAAAGCTTCAGCTCCTCAATGCTCTTTATTTCCTCAATATCTTTACTTTTCTTAATCTTACCCTTGGCACTCGGCTTTTTTACTGCTAATTTTTCTTTTATGAGATTAGTCCTCTCGTTAAAGATTAAAGTAAAATGGCTTATTAAAATTTCTGTCGCTTCCATTAAGGCCTCTTCCGGGCTTATTGTGCCATCGGTCTCTATCTCCAAACTCAAACGCTCAAAATCAGTCCTATTCCCCACTCTCATACTGTCAACCTTGTAGTTTACTTTCTGAATCGGAGTATAAATAGCGTCCAAACTTATCTGTCCTATCTCTAACTTATCTTTATCTCGAATCTCCCTTGGCTCATAACCGATCCCTTTCTGAACCAGAAGGTCCATCTCTAAAACGGCCTTCTTGTCCGTAAGAGTGGCAATATGTAAATCCTTATTAACTAATTCCAATTGGGACGGCAACTTTAAGTCTTTCCCCTGAACCACTTTCTCTCCTTGTAATTTTAATGTTGCCTGTTGAGGTTCATCAGAAAAAAGTTTGAAACGCAATTTCTTTAAATTAAGACAAATCGTGATGACGTCTTCCAAAACCCCCGGCAGGGTTGAAAATTCATGCTGGACTCCTTTAATTTTCACTTGGGTAACCGCTGCGCCCTTCAAGGAAGACAACAAAACTCTGCGTAAAGCATTGCCCACGGTAATGCCGTATCCCGGATATAATTCTTCGATTATAAATACGGCGCGGTTATTATCCTTTTCAGAAATTATCGGGACTTTGGGTAAAAAAATCATATTTGTCTGTCCTTGCTCCCCCTCGCTTTGCTCGGGGTTCGCTCGGGCTTAATGAGAGATTAAATTATCTTGAATAAAATTCAAATATTGAAGATATTTCCGCCGGCGGAGCAACTTCTTCAAAATTAGGCACTCCGATAAATTCACCCTCTATTTTTTCTTTGTCCAATTTAAGCCAGCTCGGGACTTGATATTTTTTAAGATTTACTGATAATTTTGCAAATACCGGCTTTTTGAAAGAATTGGGTCTAATACTGATTTTATCCCCTTTTTTTAAAGAGAAACTGGGAATGTCCACCGGTTTCCCATTGACCAGAAAGTGGCCGTGGGAAACTAATTGCCTTGCCTGAGCTCGGTTCGAGGTAATCCCCAGGCGAAAAACAGTATTATCCAGTCGACTTTCCAATTCTTTGACTAAAAGTTCTGCCGGATTCTCCTCTTTCTTGGCTCTATGCGCTTTTTCCAACACTACTTTGACATAGTTGCTAAATTGTCTCTCTCTAAGACCATACCATGCTCTTAATTTCTGTTTTTCTTTCAGCTCTTTCCCATATTCTGATAGCGCCCTGCTCCTCCTCTTCTTGGTGCTGCCAGGAGGATACGGTTTCTTAATCATCGGGCACTTAGACGAAAAACATTTCTCTCCTTTAAGAAACAATTTCCTGCCTGTTCTGCGACAAATTTTACATTTTGCATCTTCCATAAAACTTTCTGTTTAATACCTATTATTACTAAACTCTCCTTGGCTTGGGAGGCCGACAACCATTATGCGGAATTGAAGTTTTGTCTTCGATTGAAGTGATATTCACCCCATGGGCAGCTAAAGCCCTAACGGCTGATTCGCGGCCGCTCCCGATTCCTTTAATTTTTACATGAATTTTGTCTAATTTAAATTTCTGAATATTCTGCGCCATTAATTCTGCTACCCGGTTAGCGGCATAAGGAGTACCCTTTTTCGTACCCTTAAAACCGATTTTACCGGCGCTAGTCCAGCATAAAACACTACCTTGCTCATCGGTGAGCGTCAAAATAGTATTGTTATAAGAAGAAGAGATGTAAAGAAATCCATTTTGGATACCAGTCCTGCTTGACATCGTTGTCGCTGTCGCTCCTTTTTCTATCTTGCTTTCTACATCTTCTCGTTCTTTAAGCAGCTCTTCCGAGCTTTTTTTGATGACTTTTTTCTTTCCCATATTCTTTCGCCCTCACTCTCCCTCGCTTCGCTCGGGAATCGCTCGGGCTCAATCAAGTTAAAAATTAAAAATCAAAAGTTAAAAGTTTCAGTATTAAGTCCAAAATATTT
>CAYMBW010000005.1:0-15738 GCA_964388775.1 uncultured Candidatus Saccharibacteria bacterium
CGCCCCCTGAATCCAAAAACCCTCGCGAATAGAGGGTTTCTGACGCAGTTGCGGGGCTAGGATTCGGACCTAGATAGTCGCCTCCAAGGGGCGATGTCCTACCATTAGACGACCCCGCAAAATAATCAATTATCAATGATAAATAATCAATAATTATTCTTATCAGTTCCCCTCTGTAATTTCAAGGATCGCCAGCTCTAAGGACAATTGAGGAATCGGTGAATATCTTATTTTATTCTGCGCTTCTAAAAACGCTTTGAGCGCTCGACGGATTTCGGGTTCCTGAAATTTGAGGGCTTGTTTTTTAAGCTCTTCTTTCATCTCTTGAGTAAGATTGCGGAAAATCGGATTTTCCAAATCAGGACTTATCTTTAGAATCAATGTCTGACGAAGATATTCAACAATCGCTTTTGCCAATTCCGATGAGTCCAATCCCTTTTCAATTATTTCATTTAAAAAACGAACCGCTTGGCCTGATTTTTTTTCAAAAATCAAATCAATTAATTTTGCAATCAATCCCACATCAATCACGCCTAATAACGCCTTCACTTCCTCCTCTGTAATCTCTTTTTTATCGTCCCTGCCAGCAACCTTACTGAAACTCAAAACTTGGTCAAGTAAAACTTCGGCGTTTCTGGCTGCTCCATCAGCATTCATCGCTATCAATTCCAACGCCAATTTGCTAATTTTGATTTTTTCTTTTTTGACAATCATTTCAAGCTTTTTCATTATTTCCAAAGCAGAAAGCTTGCGGAAATCAAACCTCTGGCATCTTGAAGTAATTGTAGGAATCATTTTGTGGGCTTCGGTCGTTGCCAAAACAAACACCGCGAATGAGGGCGGTTCCTCTAACATTTTTAACAAGGCATTAGCTGCGTCCTTTGAAAGTTGGTGGCTTTCGTCAATAATGAAAACTTTGTATTTTAATCGAGTCGGGGTAAACCTGATGCCCTCTTTTAATTCCCTAATGTCATCTATTCCTCTGTTTGAGGCAGCGTCTATCTCTAATAAATCAATTGCCCGCCCGCTGTTTATTTCCATACACGACTGGCATTTATTACAGGGCTCAAAACCTTGCAGATTCTCACAGTTTATGGCTTTTGCCAAAAGTCGGGCAATGGTTGTCTTGCCAGTTCCTTTAGGACCTGCGAACAAATAACAATGAGACAATAAATCATTCGTTATCTCATTGGTGATTGTCCGAACAATATGCTCCTGCCCTACTACTTCGGAGAAGCTCTTTGGCCGGTATTTGCGATATAGAACAAGATTAGCCATTAGTTAATCAATAATAATTAATCAGTGATTATTTTTTGAAGATGAAAAATTTGTAGCCAAGAAAATTCCACATAAAGCCCACTAATACACCGATAAATGGTGCGATTATCCCTGCCAGCACATTGCCGGAAACGACTGCGCCCGAACCGACTAATCGGACAATTAAAGAGGCAATTCCCACATTGAGCAAAGCCCCGATGCCTGTGATTAAATAAAATCCGGCGAACTCTTTCCCCTCTGCCCTACTTCCCTTTTCAAATGTCCAAGACTTATTCCAGAAATAACTATTGGTCGCTGCTGCGCTAAAGGACAAAAATTTGAAAAAAGCGTACAAGGCAAGGACTTGTTCGGCGTTAATCTTGCTTATCCACAAAAGAAAGCCGAGTATGCCAAAATCAATGAAAGTATTTAACGCTCCAACCACCACAAATCTCGCAAGCTGCCAGACAACTTTAATCTTTTTCGCCAATTTATCTGCTATAAATAATCCGGCTACAACCAAGAATGGCAGAATAATCGGCAGGAGAAAAAGATAACCGAATTTAAATCCCTGCCACTTGCTCAAAATATCCGGCTCAAGATTTTTAAGAGTTGGTAAAGAAAGAAGCCCGATTAGAAAACCAATGACGAAACCTATTTTGATATCTCTTTTAGTCATAATCAAAAATTAATTGTTTTTTCATATTATCAGAAATTTCGCTCATTGCCAAGCCAAACTTGGATGTTAGGGTCGCACCCTAACATTTGTTAGGGTGCGACCCTAACAAATTTGAGTAAAGGACAAAAATATACTAAGATAAATTAATAGCGATAAATTAATGATTAAAGTATATAATTCTCTAAGCAGAAAAAAGGAGGTGTTCAAACCCCTGAAAGACAAAAAGGTGGCTTTTTATGTTTGCGGGCCAACGGTCTACGGGCCCGGACATATCGGGCATGCGCGGACATATATTGCCTTTGATATTATCAGAAGGTATCTGGAATATCGGGGCTACAAAGTAAAATATATAATGAACATCACTGATATTCATGATGATATTATCACCACAGCCCAGATGCAAAAAACCGATATTTTTACCCTGGGGAATAGATACACGAGGCTTTTTTTGGAAGACCAAAAAAAGCTTGGCATTAAAAAGGCAAATCTTTATCCGCGGGTGACGGAACACATAGAGAAAATTATAAGATTCATTCAGGAGCTGGAGAAAAAAGGTTTTGCTTATGAAAAAGATGATTCTGTCTATTTTGATGTTTCAAAATTCAAGGATTACGGCAAGCTCTCGGGCGTTAAAATTAAAAAAGCCAAAACAGGCACGCGGGTGGAGACCGACAAATACGAGCGCGAAGAAGCGGTTGATTTTGTTTTGTGGAAAAAAGCCAAAAAAGGCGAACCATTTTGGGAAAGCCCGTGGAGTCAAGGCAGGCCGGGCTGGCACATTGAGTGCTCGGTAATGACTAAAAAACATTTGGGCGAACAAATTGATATCCACGCAGGAGCAAGAGATTTAATATTTCCCCACCATGAAAACGAAATCGCCCAGACAGAAGCTGTTACTGGGAAAAAACCATTTGTGAAATATTGGCTGCACGGAGGACTTTTAATGATAGATGGACAAAAAATGTCAAAATCACTTGGCAATTTTATAACCATAGAAAATGTCCTGGAAAAATGGGACCCAAGGGTCATAAGAATGTTTATTGCTTCAAGCCATTATCAGAGCAAATTGAATTGGTCGGAAAAAAATCTTTTACAGGCGAAAAAAAATCTGGAGAGAGTGGAAGAATTTATAAATAAAATTAAAAGTTCAAAATTCAAAATTAAAAGTCAAAATAAAAAGTTAAATTCCCTGATTAAGGGCGCCGAAGGACAATTTGAGGAGGCAATGGATGATGACTTCAATACTCCGGAAGCGCTGGCAGCGCTGTTTGAAATGATAAAAACAATAAATCCCCTGCTTGATAAAAACCAACTTGATGAACTTGGCGCAAAAAAGCTATTGGAATTCCTAAAAAAAATTGATAAAATCTTCAACTTTATTTTCCCCTACAAACAAGAATCAGTTCCTCAAAATGTAAAGGATTTAGCAAAGAAGCGGGAATCATTTAGAAAATCCCAAGAATGGGCAAGGGCGGATGAAATCAGAAAGAAAATTGAGCGATTGGGATTTAAGGTAAAGGACACGGCAAGAGGCCCCGAGCTAAAGAAAACTTAAAATTTTATCCACAGGCAGGAATAGGCCGTCTAAAGCGGTCATTTTTGTCCCTCTTGCCAAAAGTTAAAATTTGATTAGAATAGAGACAATGGCTGATTACTCAAAAAACAATCAAACTCTGCCGGACAAAACTCCTCCTCAAAATATTGAAGCAGAAAAATCGTTGCTTGGAAGTTTAATGATTGACAGAAATGCGATTGTAAAAGTCGCAGATTTTTTACAACCACAAGATTTCTACAAGAATCAGCATCGAACAATTTATGAGTCAATGCGTGACCTCTTTGACAGAAATGAGATAATTGACTTTCTGTCTCTATCGTCCCGGCTGCAGGAAAAAGGCAAATTAGAATCAATCGGTGGGAAGGTCTATCTTACAGAGCTCATAAATTCCGTACCTAATGCGATGCATGTCCTGAATTATGCTAAAATTGTCCAGAAAAAAAGAATTTTAAGGGACCTCATCCAGACATCTTATGAAATTGGCAGTATGGGATTTAATGAAGAAGAGGATATAGACATCCTTTTAGATAGGGCGGAAAATCAAATATTCAATATTGCTCAGCGCTCAATGTCTCAACAATTTACTCCGATAAAAAACGAATTGGAAGGCGCTTTTGAGAGAATAGACGACCTTTCAAAACATAGAGGCACGCTTAGAGGGGTCCCAACCGGATTTGTGGATTTGGACAAGATTCTTTCCGGGCTTCAGAAATCAGACCTTGTGATATTGGCTGCTCGTCCCTCAATCGGCAAAAGTGGTTTAGCTTTAGATATTGCCCGCTATATCGGAGTTAATGAGAAGAAGCCAGTCGGCATATTCAGCTTAGAAATGTCCAAAGACCAAGTTATTGACCGTTTTATCGCCAGCCAATCAAATGTTGACCTTTGGAAATTAAGAACCGGACATCTTTCCGGAGACGGGCCGGAAAATGATTTTGAGAGAATTCAACACGCCCTCGGAGTATTATCAGAGGCCCCGATATTTATAGACGATACAGCCGGAATTAATATAATGCAGATGAGAGCAATGGCAAGACGGCTACAGGTCCAACATGGATTATCTTTGTTAATAGTGGATTATCTCCAACTGATGGAGCCGAGAACTTCCAATATGCAAATGGTCCAACAAATGACTGAAATCTCCCGCTCGCTCAAGGGGTTAGCCAAAGAATTGTCTGTTCCGGTATTAGCTTTATCGCAATTATCAAGAGCGGTTGAGCAAAGAACGCCCGCAATACCAAAATTATCAGACCTTCGTGAATCCGGAGCGCTTGAGCAAGATGCGGATGTTGTTCTTTTTATTTATAGAGAAGACAAATACAGACAGGACACTGCCAGAAAAAACATTGCCGATATCTTGATTTCAAAACACAGAAACGGCCCTGTTGGCAAGGTCGAATTATATTTTGATGAACCAAGGGCAAGTTTCAGAAATCTGGAAAAAAGGGAGCTTGAAAGTCCAGAAGGAATTGAGTTAGAAGATATCCTTCCTTGATCCTTAATATTGTGCCGATTGTTAGGGTCGCACCCTAACAATGGCGTATTATCAACGATGTTAGGGTCGCACCCTAACAATTCCCATAATTACACTTCCGGAATTTCCTTAATTTCAACTAAAGTGTAGTTTTGGCGATGTCCTTTTTTGAGCTTATACCTCTTTTTCGGGCTATATTTAAAGGCAATAACTTTCTTGCCTTTTTCATTTCCCAAGACCTTGGCCAATACTTTTGCGCCTTTGACAAAGGGAGTGCCAATACTTAATTTCTTGTTCCGCTCTAATAGTAGTACTTCGTCAAAAGTTACTTCTTGGCCTTCTTCCTTGCCCAATTTTTCCACTTTAATTTTATCGCCGGGCTTAACAAGATATTGTTTTCCGCCGGTCTTTATTGCTGCCAACATATTTTAAAAAATTAATTATTAATCACTAATCATTTATCACTAATCATTTATCACTAATCAGTTATCATCCTCGCCGGGAGGAAGCTGTTTTTCCTCTGACGACGACCCTTCTAATAATCGCTCCACTCTGTCATCAAAACGAGACAACAATTTTTCAGAATTATCATAAGAAGACAAAGCGTTTTTCAAATGGCTCCCTAATTTCCTAAACGCATCCATTATCTTCTTGCCATTTTGTTGTATTTTTGTCAATCTTTTTAGGATGTCTTGGGTTTTTCTGCTTATCTGAACATCTTTATGCCAATGGTTTATCGCAGACAGAGTCAATAAGATATTATTCGGCGAAGCCAGAATTATTTTCTTAGAGCGGGCAAATCTCACTAAATCGCTCTCCCTCATCATTGTTATCTCGTAATAAACCGCTTCTGCCGGAATATACATAATCGCCTGTTCGGTGGTGCCTTCGGAGGGCAAAATATATTTTGAAGCGATGTCTTGTATTTTTGCCTTAGTATCTTCAATAAACTTCTTGCGATATAAGTTTTTTTCATCATCCTTCTCCGCCTCAATCATTTTCTTGTAGTTGTCATAGGAAAACTTTGCGTCTATCGGCAGAATCTTGTTGTTTGGCAACTTCAGGGCAACATCCACTTGCTCGCCGGAAGAAAACAAATACTGCGATGTGTAAAGTTCTTTCGGAAAATATTCGCTTAAAATATGCTCCAAGCTTTCCTCTCCCCACTCCCCCCGCAATTTTGGCGAGCGGAATATCTCCTGAAAAGAAGAAATGCCTTTCATCACCTCCTGCACCTGTTTCATATCCTCGCGAATCTGGACCGTCTCTTTGGTAAAAGAGGAAATCTGCTGATTCATTGCCTTAGAACTTCCATCAACACTGCCTCTAATCTCTTTTAATTGCGCGGTCATCAAGTCGGTGAGCCGTCTCTCCAAATCCCTTATTTTGTCAGTTTGAATATTATCAACATCTTCTTTCTTGAAATTAAAAAAAAGAATAAGGCCTATCGGTCCGGCAATGGCGACTATTAAAAAAATGATTAACAAAAAATCGCTCATATCTGCCAATGATATTAACACCAAAAGATATAAAAAGCAAATCAAATGTAGATAGCGGCCCCGACGGGAGTTGAACCCGTGTGCCATGGTTGAGAACCATGTATCCTAACCACTAGATGACAGGGCCAAACAAAATTATGATAACACAAAAAAGTAAAAAGAGCAAATTTGCTTGTTTTTTCTTGGAATGGGCATAAGATGAAAATAGAACAAAGACAACACAAATCAAAAACTCGCAGGAGGTGAAACAAGATGCTAAGAAAAATTCTCGGGCTTTCGCTGGCGGAAATGGCGGACTTCCTCACCTTAATAAGGGGTATAGCCATACCTCTATCCTTGCTTATTCTCTGGTTGGGAGAGGTGCGGTCATTCTCGTGGCTGGCCGGACTGCTTGTCCTCGGCTGGATAACCGATATCTTTGACGGAAAACTGGCGCGTAAAACAGATGAAAAGACAAGAGTCGGGGATAACGACATCTACTTTGATATGATGATGCTCGCAGCCGGCTCTTGCTACCTTATATTTTTCCCTCTCCATCCCCTGCTCAAAGTTGCTATATTGTTTTGGACTATCGTTACCAGTTGGCTGGCAATTCAGGGCCATAGGCAAGGGAAAATACTCGGCTGGTTCCAAGCGCTTGAGAGCAGCGGAGCTTTCTGCCTTACGGTCGGAGTATGGGCATATGTCATAGCCACAAGGATTATTCCGGTTTTCAAATGGCCAGACATACTCTATGTTCCCGAGGCGGTTATTCTGGCTTTCGGTCTCGTTGTTGCTGCCATAACTATTCCCACGAGCGGGTTCGGCGCTTTAAGGAGAGTTATTGGAAACGCGATGTCCATCGGTCCGGAGCTGCGCGCCTTCTGGCGCTGGCTCCGCAAAAGATGACGGCCTATGCTGAAAAAGCACGGGCCTTTATTTTCTCCAATTAGCTACTATTCTTTTTCCGGCGCAATTTGATAATAATCCAAAATATATTTTGCTAAATCTTGAAAAAGGAAAACAGCCGATTCGCTGGAGGTTTTTGTTTTGGGATTGTCTAACTTTATGGCTATTACAAATTTCGGGCTAAAGGCCGGGGCAAAACCAATAAAACTTTGCCAGGTTTGTCCGCTATAACCGGCCTTGTCCATACCAAGCACAGAATATGGAATTTGGGATGTCCCTGTTTTGCCGGCAATATAATATCCCGGAACGCGGGCGCCACTGCCGTAACCGCTTTCTGTAACCGCAACAAGCATTTTTGTGAGGTCCTCTGCCGTATCAGAAGAAATAATCTGCTGTAACGGATTTTCCAGGGCAAAAGGCCTTTCAACTCCGCTATCCATAACCGCTTCAACTACATAGGGCTGGACTAATATACCTTTATTGGCAATAGCGCAAAACGCTCTCGTTATTTGCATTAAATTCATACTAATACCCTGCCCGAAGGAAGCGGTGGCATAATTAATTTCCCATCCTTTTTTAAATTCATTATTCTCTGAATAGGTTTCTCCGCTTAAATCAATATTGGTTTTTTCAAAAACCCCGAACCTTTCCAAATAATCGGTGAAGGCCTGATGGCTCAATTGGCTTTGGGCAAAAACCGCGCCCGTATTGATAGACCTCTCTAAAACCTGCGTCATAGTTGATTCCCCCCAAACTCTATTATCATAATTAGTAATTGTTTTATCTTTAATCACCACTTTTCCAATATCTATATAGGTGGTGTCAGGAGTGATTTTCCCCTCATTCAAAGCAGCCGCCATGGTGATTGCCTTAAAAATCGAACCCGGCTCATAAACCGTTTGAATCCCTTTGTTTTGGAAAAGCTCAATCTGATTATTCCCGGCGTATTCCTGATAATTATTAGGATTAAATCCGGGAAAATCCGCCAAAGCCATCACCTTCCCTGACGCTGGCTCTATTACAATTATTTGCCCTGATTTGAAGCCAAAATTCTCGGAATAATCTTTCAAAATTTTTTCTGCTTGTGACTGAATATTTTTATCAATAGTCAAAGTCAAGTCTACCCCCTTCATAGACCCGGCCGTGTCACCGTCTGTTGACCTGCCGAAGGGACCATAGGATATTTTTTGCCAACCCTCATGGCCTGCCAGCGCGCTGTTCCAATAACCTTCAACCCCATATTGGCCCTCACCGTTTTGATTGACAAACCCCAAAACATCCGAGGCAAGTTGGCCGAATGGATACAAGCGCTGGCGTTCTTGGTCTAAGTAAACGGCTTCCAAACCGAGGTCTTGAATTTTCTGTCCTTCTTCTGTGGAAATATTTCTTTTGACAAGGAGAAAGAGTTTGTCGCTGTTGGCTTGAATATTGTTGAGCAGTTCGTCTTTGGACACTGAAAGAATTGAGGACAATAACTCAGCCACCCTTTCTTTCTCTTCTATCAATTTTGGGGCAACATAACAAAACTGGCTTTCTTGATTAGTGGCCGCGAGAACGAGATTATCTTTGTCGTGTAAAAAAATATCCCCTCTTTGACCGGATATTTGTTGGAATATTTCTTGATGCCCTTTTGCCAAGGCCCTATAAAGCTCGCCATTTATTGCCTGAAGAAAAAATAAACGGGCAACAATAGCTGCTCCAAAAAGAAAAACTAAAAAGTAAATTAAATTAATTCTTGCAAACTTCATTATTGCTCAGCCAACGCTGTATTATTTAGCCAATACCGTGCTTCCGATTGCTCTTATATAATGAACCTTATCTATTCTTTCAAAAGCAAGGTTTTGAGCTATTTTATCCAGCTCGGGAATTTCTTGAGCAGACGCCATCAATGAACTGTCTGAATCTGTTTTTGGCAAACCGGCTAATTTATCCCGAATGCCGGAAGTTAAAGCGAAATTGTCCGATAGGGCCTGCATTTGCAAAATCCACACCGCAATTAATCCGATTATTGAAAAAATAGATAAACCCCAAATAAACTTTAAACTCATTCTGCAGGAAATTTTTTTAGTGCGAGTTGTCATATAATCTTTTTGGCTATTCTTAATTTTGCCGACCTTGAGCGAGGATTTGTATTAATCTCCTCGGGACTTGGAATAATTGGTTTTTTCGTAAGGATTTCAAAAACCCGAATTTCCTGACACCTTTTGAAAAACCTCTTTACTTCTCCGTCTTCCAAAGAATGAAATGATATCACGGCGATTCTCCCATCTTTTGCTAAAACCTCTGCTGCCTGCACCAATCCTTTTTTGAGATTTTCTATTTCAGCATTTACAGCTATGCGCAAGGCTTGAAAGGTTTTGGTGGCAGGATGAAGCTTTTTTCTTTGGTAGCGCGAAGGAAGCGCTGACCAAATAATCTCCACTAAATCAAATGTCGTGCGTATCGGTTTTGCTTTTCTTTGTTCCGTGATTTTTTTTGCGATAATTTTAGAAAACCTCTCTTCGCCGTAATCTTTTAAGATTTTTTCTATGTCCTCTTCCGAATAGCGGTTAACTATTTCAAAAGCGGTTAAAGAATTGGTCTGGGGATTATATCTCATATCAAGCGGCTCATCTTCTTGGAAAGAGAATCCCCTCCCGCTTTCCTTAAAGTGCCAGCTTGACAGGCCTAAATCCATTACAATCCCGTTTACTGGCCCGAAGTTCCTTGCCGCAATAATATTTTTAAGGTTAGTATAAGAATCGTTCACCAACACCAATCTATTTTGGATTTCGGATTTCTTGCCCACGATATTTTGGACTTCACCCTCCGACTCGCCCGCCTCCTGAAATTTCTTATAAAGTTCCGGGTCCACTTCAATCCCTAACACTTTCCCTGCCGGCTCGATTATATTCAAGAGAGCGGAAGAATGTCCTCCTTCTCCGAAAGTGCAATCAACAAAATTCTCGCCTGGTTTTGGAGCAAGCCATTTTAAAATTTCTTTTGTAAGTACTGGCGTATGCATTGCTCTTCTTGGTAAATTATCTTTTATTCGCGTATTCCTTTTCTTTTAAAACCCCACTTCCGCTAACCGTTCAGCCATGTCTTCTACGCCTTTCCCTTTCTCGGCTTTTTGGGTATAATTTTTCCATTGAGTTTCGTCCCAAATTTCTATCCTGTTAGAAATGCCGGCAATAATTGTTTTCTTTTTTAAGCCAGCATGTTTTTTTAAATAATCTGGAATCAATATTCTTCCCAAAGAATCAATAGATACTTCTGCGGCGCCGGCAAGCATAAAACGAGAAAAACCTCGAGCATCGGATTTCTCAAATTGAAAATTACTTAATCTCTTAGCTAATTTTTCCCATTCTTTTTCAGAAAAAAGAAAAAGACAGTTGTCCAATCCCTTGGTAATAACTGCCTTTTTGCCTAAAGACCTTCTGAACTTAGCTGGTATTCCCAGCCGCCTTTTAGTGTCTAATGAATATGTATATTCGCCGATGAACATAATTTAATGTATTTTGAGTTATCCACTAATCCCTAAAAGTTATCCCCACCTTTCTCCACAGTGTCTTCTTTATACTCCACTCTCCCCCACCCGTCAACCACTTGCCTGTGGATAACTTTTAGGGACAAAAAGCCGACTCATATGAGTCGGCTTTTTGTATTTAAATTCAATTAGTTTTACGGCTAACTTTATAGCCGAACCATCCCCACTTCCTTTTTCTTTTTCATCCAGTAATAACCAGTGAAAACAAGGATTGCGCCTAATATCACGATAAACAATATCACCAGCCAGAAAGCCAAACTGCCGATTATTTTGACAACTTGAGAGAAGATTGTCCCGGCAGCCGCTGCGCCTTCTATTCCCTTCAAAACCTCAATACTTACGCTATCGCTGGTTACCTTGCCTTCGCCATACGCAACATTACTTAAATTGCTCAAATAAGTGGTTCCTGAAATAAATTCACTGGCAGTGCCGATTTTGGCATCAAAGCTTATATATTTAGATTGTTTCGGGCCCAAGGTTCCCAAATTAAGCCCGGCCAGAATATTCCCCACGAACGGAGAACCATCCACTTTCAAATTTCCTGAATAATCAAGATTTGTTGGTAAAATATTTTCCAATTTGACATCAGGAACAGACGCGCTGCCGGAAGAAGCCACAATAATCAAAAACGAAAGCTTCTCCCCGGGCTCTGTTGACAAAGTTTTCTTCCACCCCTCGTCCATTCCCGGTCCTGACTTTTTCGCCAAGACAGATACTGCCACCGTATCGGCAATTGGAAGCTTAACATCAACAGGGCATTCGCAAAATGTTTCATTGCAATTTACCGCTCCGTCTCCGCAGTGCTCACAGCTTGAACAATAATTAACAGAATCATTACTGCAAGTAGTGCCGTCGCACTTTAAATCATGATAGCATCTGCCTGCGTCGCACCTGTCTAATGTGCAAGAATTATTATCCTCGCAATCCATATATTTGCTTAATCGCGCTCCTGAAGAATTGTACCAATAGACATCATTGTCATAGCACTGCCTTGTCTGAATTATTGGACTCGCTGAACAAGTTGAATTGTCATTACAGGTTGAATCGCCTACGGAACAGGTTTCATTGCTTGAACAATAATCAGAAACAATCCAGGAAGACCAATTTCCCCAGCTTCCCCAATTACCGTCGCATTGGGCGCTGTCTCCGGAACAATATCTAAATCTTATTCTGGCGCTCTGTCCAGCATCCGCTCCACATCCAATTCCCCAAGGGCAACCGTATCTTGTGTCTGATTCGCTCTTACAAACAGTACTTGAACTCTTGTAATTTTGTCCATCACAACAAGGGCCGGCGGTGCACTCCTGTTCTTTAACGCATTTGCCATTGCTGCAAGCTTCATCGCTTGCGCATTTTGTCACAAAAGATTTTTGAAGATTTGAATTACTAAAACAGGAACTGCCGGAACATCCTTTATCATAACAAGTCCGCTCTTTATAGACACTGTCTCCGGAACAATAAGGAGAGCTCCATGATGTGCAGTAATCTTCTCCGCAATCCTCGTATCTATCCTGTCTACTATTATTGGAGTCATACCAATAAACATCATTGTTATAGCAGGATTTGTGATTTTGATTATCGTAGCAATTATTACAGTCATTGCAGTCATTACAATTATTACAGGTACTGCATCCGCAACTGGAATCATAATTGCAGGTATATTCGGCTATGCCGCCGGTGCAATACCAGCTTGGTTTCTGATTGCTGTTGCAGCTTCCGTAACCGCAGTAAGTGGTTCCTAAAATGCTTTCAACCGGAGACCACTCTAAACAAGAATCAGAATCATAATTTCCGCAGGTCTGCTTATGAGCGCTATCATAACACCTTAATTGTCCCGAATAAGCGCATTCACTCTGACAGGATTGCCCGCAATCTTGCGAACAATTATATTGGGTTTCCCCGCATTCTGAATTACAAACTCCGTTTCCGCAAGAATAGCATTGCGAAGAACAGATGGAATCATTATATAAACAGGTTCCGCCAGAACAATAATAATCTCGGCGAGTACTGCCAATGCAAGTGTCAGTCCCACAACTTTCCGGGCTTGACCATTCTAAACAGGAATCAGAGTCATAATTCCCGCAAATTTTCCTTGAACCGCTGTCATTACAAGTTGTTTGGCCCGCCACTGCGCACTCATCTTGGCAGGTTGGCTGATTACAGCTGGAATCACTAACGCATTTTGATTCAAATTGAGTATCGCAATTATTTGGGTTGCAAGTTCTTACGCGGGTCTGATACATTTGTCCTGAACTGCATCCATCTTGAGCGCATCCCTGGTTAACCCAAGTATTCCAATTATTACATTGGCAAGTGGTTACGCACTGCCCATTACTGCAAACCTTTCCATCATTGGCGCAATTGTATTCATTAATCCATTGATAAGAGTCATAACAAGAATCATTAGAGCATCCTTTTAAGTGCTTCTGCCTTTGCGTCCAATTGCCTGAACATTGATAGTTATTGGTCCAGGAATCAGTGCCGCAATCTTGAAGATTAGTCCATCCCGACCATTCTAAACAGGAATCAGAATCATAGTTTCCGCAAGTTCTTTTTTGAACATAATTACCGGAACATTGATTGGCTGTTTGACCGCTATACGAACAATCATCAGTGCAGGTTGGAGGCGGGGTGACACAATTGCCGTTTTGGCAAATTTTGCCTTGAGTAGAACAGTTAGTATAATTTATCCATTGGGTATTGGTATAACAACTCGAGCCGGAGCATCCTTTTAATGTTTTTTGTCTTTGAACCCAATCCCCTGAACATTGATAGTTATTAGTCCAGGAATCAGAACCGCATTCTTGATATTTATCCTCTTGCGCATTGCAAGAGTTGTACCAATAGACATCGTTATCAGAGCATTGTTTGTAGTTGTGAGAGGTGCATTGATTCACGCACTGCCCATTACTGCAAACCTTTCCATCATTGGCGCAATTGTATTCATTAATCCATTGATAAGAGTCATAACAAGAATCATTAGAGCATCCTTTTAAGTGCTTCTGCCTTTGCGTCCAATTGCCTGAACATTGATAGTTATTGGTCCAGGAATCAGTGCCGCAATCTTGAAGATTAGTCCATCCCGACCATTCTAAACAGGAATCAGAATCATAGTTTCCGCAAGTTCTTTTTTGAACATAATTACCGGAACATTGATTGGCTGTTTGACCGCTATACGAACAATCATCAGTGCAGGTTGGAGGCGGGGTGACACAATTGCCGTTTTGGCAAATTTTGCCAGTACCACAATTTACCGCAGAAGACCATTCCAAACAAGTATCGCAGTCATAGTTTCCGCAGATCTTGTAATCGGAGTCGCCGGAGCAGGTTTTTTGACCATAATAGGAACATTCGTCCGTACAACCGGTAGGGCAACTTTGCCCATAAGCAATATAATCCCCCGTAGAATCAGATACATTTTCTGAAAACGCAAAATGCGCCTTTAGAAAAGGTTGGACTAATAATACAAGAGCAAAAAGAGCGATAACAATAAAAAATACTTTTGCTTTCTTCATATTTTTTGACCTGTAAGGCGCTATTAATTATGACCTAACTCTACACTATTTAATGTGTTCTGTCAAGAGATTATTATAGTTTACGCCCTCTGAAAAAAATGTCAATAATTTGGCCGAGTAGACAACAAGGCGGACAGAATGTCCGCCTTGTCCTTTTGCTGTAAAACCGATATTTGAACGGCCTATCAAAATTATCCTGTCCCATTATAGAGGAAGCTCTGTTGCGCCTCCCGCAAACCACGCCTGAAAGAACGGCATTAATAAATCCATAATATTACTGGAATCTTTTGGCGCAACAATCTCTTGGGGCTGATTAAATTCGGAAAACAAGAGTTCAAAATCTAACGCCATCTTGTCTGTTGGAACATTGTCAGCGTCAAGGGTATAGAAATCTTTATCGCCCTTAATTCTATAAATATATCTATCTTGAACCCCTATCCAAATTTCAAATGTTATCTCCCCCATTCTGTCAAAAACAGCCTCAATTTCTTTTGTTGTTTCTTCGTCACTCATCTGTTCCGGAGTAAAAGAGCCAAGTTCTCCTTGAACTATTTTGAAAACATTGATTAAAAAATCTTTTGCATTCTCATTATCTATGGTAACAAGATAATGGTACGCCAAATTATCATCTATTTTTTCATTACGTAATTTTGCTTTTGCTTTAAATAATGGATACTCCTTAAAAAGATTCATTATTTCATTTTGCATTTTCTCGCTCTCGGCTCCATTGTTTAGAAGCGCCAGATTAACTCCTGCCTCCTTGGGGTCAAATTTATACCATTTTCCCACAAACGGGCTCACGTCTATTCCATAATTAGATAACTGAAGCGTCAGGACAATCGGCAGGGTGGTTATGTCTATATAAAAAACATTATCTACCGAGCGCGTTTCTCCGCTCAAAGTAATTTCTACTCCTCCTTTTACAAAAGACACATCAAATAATGCCTGCGATTTGGGGTTCTGCGGGTCTATCTTGTCTTCTTTGGCATCCATGATTATTTTTGTCGTCCCCTCGGTCGCATCTCCTGTCGTAACGGTAAATTCCGCCTTAGTGCGCATACTTTTAATATTTGCGAGATTATCTATGGCTTCCATTATGACCTTATTGGGGGAGGGTCTGAAAGGATTCCAAAGCGGGTCCCAGATGCCTGCAGCGAGGACAACTCCCATGCCAATGATAATAACACCAAGACCGATGCTAATCCCCAACACAACGCCCTTTTTGCCCTTCGGCTTTTGGACAAGGGTCTGCGGAAAATCGCTTGACTGATTAATCGTTCCTCTTAGATTATCATCTTGGTTTTGTCCATTTTGTTCATTCATAAAATTATTTAATGATTAA
>CAYMBW010000005.1:15838-34476 GCA_964388775.1 uncultured Candidatus Saccharibacteria bacterium
TTTGGGTCCACTGCTATCCTGTCCCCTCTTTTTATTTCATCCTTCAAAAGCGCTTCTGCTAAAACATTTTCCACTTTATCTTGAATAACTCTTTTTAAATTTCTCGCGCCATATGTAATATCATAACCGAGCTCAACAATTTTCTCTTTGAGTTCTTGGGTGATTACAAAATCAATATTTTTCTCCATTAATCCTTCCTGAATCTTGCCAAACATCAATTGGGCTATATCTAAAAGATTCTCCTTGCTCAAGGGTTTGAACAAAACCACTGCGTCAAACCGGTTGATAAACTCGGGACGAAAGACCCTTTGGTCAAAAAGCTTATTTAATAATTTTTCCTTAACAACAGCAAAATCCAAATTATTCCTTAGGGCGTCTAAAATAACTTCATAACCGGCATTGGAGGTCGCAATGATAATCGCATTTTTGAAATCTACTTTTCTTCCCAGACCGTCGGTAATATGGCCATCGTCTAAGACCTGTAAAAATAAATTTAGAATATTGGGATGGGCTTTTTCTATTTCATCCAAAAGAATCAGGGAAAATGGGCTTTCTCTTACCGGCGTAGTAAGAAGCCCTTCGGTTCCATGAGAACCCATAAGCCGAGGAATATCCTCTTGGGATTGGAACTCTGACATATCAAGCCGAATCATTTTTTCTTCCGAGCCGAAATAAATTTCAGCCAGCGCCTTGGAGGTCTCAGTTTTTCCAACACCGGTCGGACCCAAAAAGAGAAATCCGCCCATTGGGCCCTTCCTTTCTTTGAGTTTAGCCCTGGCTCTACGCAAGGCAGTGGAAACCTCCCTTACCGCTTCTTGCTGATTAATAATCCTGTGGTGAATAAGTTCTTCCAAATTAAGCAAAACCTCTTTCTCTTTTACTTCTATTTTCCCTACCGGAATTTCCGTTTTCCGAGACACTATTTTATCAATATCTTCCGGCAAAATCCATTTTCCCTTCTCGGCGGTTGTCCTTACCATCGCCTCTTCTAAAACCTCAATGGCTTTCTTCGGAAATGGAACATCTGCTATATATCTCCCTGTCAAATCCACTATTTGTCCCAGGGCGGGATAGGTTATAAACTTATGATATTTGGCTTCCAAGGCAGGAGCCAATCTCTGTAAAATTCTCATTGTTTCCTGCGGTGTCGGTTCTTGAATTTCCACCTTGGAGAAAAGGTTTAAAATTGTTGGATTTTCTTCAATCTGCTTGTGCAGTCCGGCATAACTGGTAATAGCGATAATTTTGAATTCAGGAAATTTCAAATAGGAGGATATCAGGCCGGAGATGTCTATTTTGCCCGGAGCCGGTTCCCTCCCCACAAAATTATAGAATTCATTAATAATTAAAATTACATTTTCCGCGTTAACTACCTCTTTAAAAATTTTATCCAAAACATCTTCCACTTGGTCTAAATTCTGCGTCTGGGCAAGCAATTGAGGAATTTTTAATTCCAAAACCCTGTTATAATTTACTGCCGGGAAACTCTGCCCCTTATTGCTTTTGATAGCTATTGCTTTAACCACGTTTTCCATCCCCACTCCCGGCTCTCCGACCAAAAGGACATTATCCATTTCCGGACTGGATAAGATGCTTTCCACTTGTTCAACTGCCTTATCATAACCAATCGCTGTTTCCAATCCTTCGTTCAACACCAGCTGATTGTAGTCCATTGCGTATTCGTCCAGAGTAATCGTATAACCGCTTGACCAACTTCTGCCCATACTTCCCTTTCGCGCCAAATTATCGTAATCCCAGAATCTTTTTCGTCGTCTTTTTTTGTCTTCTTCTTCCTCCCACCATAATACCGCATTTCTCACGTCATCGGGCCTCAAGTCCGCTTCTAGTAAGAGCAGGGCCAATGCCGGCTCATTTTTTGCCAAAGCAAAAAACATATCCCCTATTTCAATTCGCTTATGCTTTTTACTTTGGGCGATTTCCAAGGAATCCTTGATTGATTGTTCAAATTTCTGGGAATAAATGCCCTGACTTAAAGGGTCTTGGCTTTTCTGCGCTGAAAAATGCTCAAGTAATCTACGTTTCAACGCTTCAACATCTATCAATAAGCGCGATAAAATAAAATTGAGCTTCGGGTTTTCTTTCAAAAGAAAATAAAGGAAAATGCTGGCGTTGATGGGAAAAATATTTTTTCTCTTTGAAAACCCGATAGCGCAATCAAGGCCCCTGGCAATATCAATGCTTAAAAATTCCGCTATATTGACTACCGGCGTTATTTCAAGGATTTTTGGATTGCTGACTTTTATTTTTATAAAATTGCTTATCAAAAAACAAACAGCCCCGAAACTGAAAAACACCAAAGCAAAACCGAACAAAAAGTCATATTCGCTGCTAAATCCGGTTCCAACGCTGCCAAAGATGAAGATAAAGGCAAAACAGGCTGAGGCAACAAAGAAGATTGCCTTAAGGCCTGAAATTATTGATGCAACCAGACCCTCGGAAATCCGCGTTGCCCTGAATATCGCTGTTTTTTGGAAATCAAAATTAAACATTAAAATAAAAACTTAATGCCATAGACAAAACAGGCGGCTATAATGGCCGGCGCTAAAATCCAACCAAAATAAACAATCGCTCCTAAAAAGAAAATAACGGCTTCAAATACGAGACCGAAAACAACCAAAACGCACCTCATTATCGCTCCCAAAAATCTGGCAAAGGTATTTGAGATAAATGTTTCCGCATATCTGGAAAAACTAAATCCCCTGCCATAAGACCATTGATAACCGTGCCAGGGAGCAAAGAGAGTCCTGATGAGCGCAACCACAGAAAAGAAACTCAAATAAAAGCGGAGATAATTTTTCCACGCCTTGCCGAGCTCTTTCGGCATATCATAAAAATGCCAAACTAAATATTGCGCAATGGTATTTTGGCTCATTGAATAATTTTACCAGAATTACAGAAAAACAACAAAGGGCAGGAAGAGATTTTCAAGATCAACTCCTGCCCAGCGCGGTAAATGTTGTGGGCGCAGATGGACTCGAACCATCGACCTCTATCGTGTGAGGATAGCGCTCTAACCGACTGAGCCATGCGCCCACATTATTTTATTATCTTACTACTTTAATTTTTGGCCGTAAAGGATTACAATGAAGCCATGCAGGTATTTGATTATCATATTAATCCAAAACTAAAAAAGGGCTTAATATTCAAAAGTTTCTATTTCCAGCCGGAAAATGAACACACAAAGCCGTTAGGCGACTTGTGTGTTATCGGAGAATTTGCCGACTCTCTTTCAAAAGACAAAAAAATCCTTGAAGATTTAAGCCATACCATCAAAGAAGAGTATTTCTCCGATGCTCGCAAGGCGCCCATAGAGGCGCTAAAATCGGGACTCCAAAAAGGAAATTTTTTTCTTGAAGAATTGTCCCTTCAGGGAAATGTAAGATGGCTTGGCAATTTGAGCATTGCTGCCATTGCCATTAAAGATTCTGATATCCACTTCTCAAAGGCCGGAAATATTAAATTACTGCTTTTGAGAAGCGGAGAATATCACGACATTGGCGAAAATTTGGAGTTTCAAAAGCCGTCCCCGAATAAGCCGACTCAAATATTCTCTAATATTGCTTCCGGCAACCTTGTAGATAAGGACAGAATTATCGTTCTTACCCAGGAAGTATTTGAATTTTTCCATCTCCATATAGCAGAGCCAATTTCTAATTTCTCGGGCGTAACTCCTAAAATATTGGCCAGATTTTTAAAGGAAAGTAAAAATGAAATGAAAGAATATTCCGGCGTAATGTTTGTAATGGCGATTGATAAAAAAGGTAGAAAAAGACAATGGTGGCCTGTTATCAAAACTCCTTTGGGCAAAAAAATAGCGCTAATTGTCGCGCTCATCGTTCTACTGCTCTTATGCTACTGGATATTCAAATAATTTATTATTTTTCTATAGCTAAAAAGCCCCGTAAGGGGCTTTTTAGCTTATTTTTCTTAATAAATTATTTAAGCTCTATTGTCGCTCCGGCTGCTTCAAATTTCTTTTTAATGGCTTCTGCCTCTTCCTTTTTCGCTTTCTCTTTAATAACCTGCGGTTCAGCAGCTGCGGCATCCACCAAGTCCTTTGCCTCTTTCAATCCTTGAGCGGTAGCATCTCTGACTGCCTTAATAACATCAATTTTCTTGTCCCCTACTGCCTTGAGAATCACATCATATTCTGCTTTCTCTTCTTCTGCTCCGGGGCCGGCTCCTGCTGCCGGAGCGGCGACCATTGCCATTGGCGCAGCTGCGCTTACTCCGAATTTCTTTTCAAGAACTTTAACCAATTCCGCCAAATCAACGACTTTCATTTCCTCAACCTCTTTGACAATTTTAGCGAATTTTTCCGGAATCTCCACTTTCTCCTCTTTTTCTTCCTTTTTTGCCTCTTCTTTTATCTCGTTTTTTGTTTCTTCTGCCATAATTTTTATAAATTAATTATTGATTATTAATTATCAGTTATCAGTTATTGCTTTTCAGCAATCGCCCCGAGGGCGTACATCAGACCTTTTATAATTTGCCGTTGGACGGTTACAAATCCTGAAATCGGCGCAGAAAGCGTTCCCACTAATTTTGCAAAAAGCTCTTGCTTAGACGGCAATTGAGCCAACGCAATAATATCATCCGCTGTTATAAATTCACAATTATTTCCATCAGAAATATATCCGCCGACAAGCTTTAATTTATCCCGTTCCTGGGAAAATTGATAAGCCGTCTTGACCGGCGCAATCTCGTCTTCAAAGCCGAAAATCAGCGCAATCTCGTTGCCTAATTTGTCTTTTGGAAAGTCCAGGTTTTTTTCTTTAAAAGCTATCTGGGCCAATGTTTTTTTGACAACCACGAATTTGGCTCCTATTTCCTTTAATTTTTTTCTAAGATTGACCAAATCACTAAATTTTAAACCTGCAAAATTAACAAAAACTATCGCTTTTTGTTTTTCGAGATTTTCTTTTACCTCTTCCACTATTTTCTTCTTTTGCTCTTTTGCTAATGGCATATCTTTTAAAAAATAAATTGTCTCCGGAATCAACCGCAGACAAGACAATATCTAATGATAAATTATCATGAATCATTGTCAACCTCGATAGGATTTATGGCTCACAGCCAACCTATTGTCTACGGTATTTATCAGTATATAAAACATTTAAAAATTGTCAAGTATTTTTAAAAATTGTGCGGGGGAAGGATATACCTGCCCCCGCTTCGTTCCGTTGCACTGCGTCGTGCGAAGACAGGTCGAGTCGTAGGAGACTCAAGCGACGGCTTCGGACAATCGGCTGTGAGTGACGCACTGCGCCAAAGAACGAACATCCTCGTTGCTGCATGCACTACACACGAAAACGCATTGAGGAAACCCTTGGAGATGCTCGAGCACGCATAATAACCTCCTTTTACGGTACTCGTACGATTTTCCCTGTAAAGGGCCCTTTCCAACGATCTATCTTTATTTAATCAATTATTTATCTATCTGTCAATAAGTTATCCACAAAAACAAAAAATTACCCCCTCCGGGCGAGTAGTGAGTATCCCTATAGCTGATAAGGGTTCCGGCGTTTAGCAAAAATTACCCGCCCGGAGCGGGTAATTTTTAGCCGAGTGATTTTTAACCGGATAATCTTTGGACAATGGTCTGGCCGAACTCTTCGGCAGCAGCCGGGCCGTTGGCAGTAATAATGTCGTTATCGCAAACCACAAGCTTGTCCACATACTCGGCTCCCTCTTCTTTTAAAATCTTAATCGGCTTCTTATCCATCACGCTTGACCAAATTGTCGCTTTTTTCCCTTGCAAAACTCCGGCTTTTGCCAAAATTGCCGGAGCGATGCAAATAGCTGCCAATATTTTTTTCTGCCTGACTGTTTCCCGAACAATCTCTAAAACTTCTTCGTCATTAATATATTTATACGCACCGGGACCGCCGGCAAAAATCACCGCGTCAAATTTATCAATATCCAAATCAGAAAAAGCCAAATCAACTTCCGCCTCTCCCCCGCTTCCGCCAATTGCTATTCCTTTTCGAGAACTGACAGTAATGACTTCAAAACCAGCGTTTAGCAAAACTTGCTTTGGAATAAAATATTCCTCATCCCTGAAATTTCTGTAAGCGATTATTATTGCGATTTTTGTCATATCGTAAAAATTATTAATAATCAATAATTAATCATTGCCCCTGTGGATAACTTTTCTCCAAAAATTACGAGGCCGGGCCTCGTAGTGAGTATCCGTAGAGCTGGCAAGGGTTCCGGCGTTTGGCAGAAATTACGAGGCCGGGCCTCGTAATTCCGGATTTGGCAGAAATTATCCGCCTGGGGCGGGTAATCTTTTCTCGTGGTTTTATTTTAAATATTTTTGGATGGCGATATTGTGTTCTTGAAGAGTTTTGCTGAACACTGTTTCTCCGTCCGACTTTGACATAAAATAATTATAATCGCTTGCCTCGGGCTCAATCGCTGCCTTAATGGCAGATAATCCGGGATTAGCAATAGGCCCTGCCGGCAAACCAGCGTATTTATAGGTATTATATGGCGAATCTATTTGAGTGTCCTCCACAGAATAACGCCATTTATCAAACCCTAAAGCGTAAGCAATGGTGGCGCAGGATTGTAAAGGATAATGGTTTTCCAGTCGTTTCCAAAAAATACCTGAAACAACCCGCCGGTCAGAGTCGGTCGCCACTTCCTTCTCTATAAGCGAGGCCATGGTAATTATTTCAAAAATCGTTTTGCCTTGGGCATTAATCTCTTCTCTTATTGCCGGGGTAAGCTTGTTCCCAAAATTAGTCAATAATATTTTTATAACATCATCAGCATCGGCTGTTTGCTTAACCCAATAAGTGTCTGGGAAAAGATACCCCTCCAAATTAGTTTTTTCCGGTTTATCGCTCAAAAAATCGAATTCTCCCTCAACCCCAGCCGAAAAATTAACAGCTTCCAAAAAACTTTCTTTTGAACAAATTCCTTTCCCTCCAAGATATGCGGCTATATCCCTTATGTTCCAACCCTCTATAATGGTAATTTTCGTCCCGGCAATATTTCCTTGAATAATCTGACCAGCAATTTCGCTTATGTTCATAGACGGAGAAAGATTATATTCGCCGGCCTTCAAGTCGGACTGACTGCCCTTTAAAAAAACATAAAAAGAAAAAAATAATCTGCTCCTAATAAGGCCTTCTTGTTTTAGTTGCGAAGCAATTTCCGAAAGCCCGCTTCCTTTTTCTATAATAAAAACTTTCAACGGCTCACCTGGCGAAAAGGGTAAATAAAACTGATAATACAGCCAGCCGGCCAAAAAGAGTATTACGACTATTATAATGGTCAAAAAATTTTTAGACATTGTGTTGGCTCTTTATTAATGGGACAAAAACAAATCCCGGATATTCTTCTTTTTCAAAAGACCCATCAGCTTTTTTGGTAAAGACGCAAATGGAATTATTTATCGGCATAACTATTTTACCGCTGATTTTAAGTTGTTCCTTCCAAGCAGAAGGAAAGCCATCTGCGGAAGCCGAACAAAGAATTCGGTCAAAAGGGGCCTCTTGCGGATATCCTTTTCTTCCGTCCCCTAAGATAAATTTTACCCTGTCTTGGGCAATAAATCCATATTTCCTCGCGTTATTCTCTCCAAGCTCCCTTAAGTCGGGAACAATCTCAATCCCGATTATCTTTCCATTAGTTCCAACAATGTGAGCGAGAAGGGCGCTTGTCCAACCGGAACCGGAACCGACATCAAGAATTTTATTCCCTGCTTTTGGCTCTAATTTTTCCAGCATAAATGCCACCACTAACGGTTGTGAAATCGTCTGGCCATAACCGATTGGAAACGGCTCATCCACTTCTGCCATATCTTTATAGCCATCGCCTAAAAAATCCTCGCGTTTAACCGCTCGAAACGCTTTTATAATTTCCGGTGTTTTTAACCAACCCTGTTCAATTAAATTATCTATTAAAGTCATATATGTAAAACAAGCGAGGCAATAAATTTTGCTTAAAATAAAATATCCGAGCGGTTTAAATTATTCATAACTTCTCAATGCTTCTGTGGGTTTTAATTTCGCTGCCTTACGAGCAGGTAAATATCCTGAAAGGCAACCAACCAAAAATGAAAAAAGCAGCCCGAATATTATTAACGATGCAGGCATATACGCTTCAAGCAAAAAGGCTCCGCTTGCCCGACTATAACCCTCTATCAATTTGGCGACTATTAACCCGAAAATTACTCCGCCGGCGCCACCTATTAATCCGAGAATACCTGATTCTATCAGAAAGATTGAGATAACTGCGCTATTCTTCGCCCCAATTGCCTTCAACACCCCTATCTCTTTTGTCCTCTCACGGACAGAGGTAAACATTGTGTTCATAATTCCAAGGCCTCCGACTAAAATAGAAATAGCTGCAAATACCATTACTGCCGCTTGGATGACTCCGAGAATGCCTCCGGCGATACTCCCCATTTTTTCTGAGGTAAGCACAGAAAAATCAGAGACATTTTCCCCTCTCTTTCTTTTTCTCACTTCCTCCAATGCGCTCTTAATCTTCGCAGCCAGCTCATCCGGGGAAACTCCTTCTTCTGCTTTGACCATAATTGCCAAAGCGCCTCCATCCCTGTCTCCGGTTACCTGCTGAAAAACCTCCGTATCAAGATAGACCGATGTGTCATCTCCTTTGTTTCCGATGGAATTCAAAATTCCTACTACTTTAAAAGACCTTCCGTTTATGGCGACCGTATCGCCTACTTTTATTCTTTTGCCAAAGAAATCCTTTTCCGCCACCAAACTACCGATTAAAAGTTCTCTCTTCCCGGGCGACGGCCAAACGCCCTCAGCCAAACTCCATCCCTGAAAATTGCTTAAAAAATCCTTCCCTTCATTCCAAGGAAAACTGGTCAAAAAAACCGATTTTTGCTCATTGTTATAACGCATTAATTGAGATTTTTGAGAAGTAGGCAGCGCAATCTCCACGCCCTTTATCTTCTTGACTGTCTGGATATCCTCCTCGCTTAACCTTTGCCCTCCCATAAAAGTCGTTAAAGGATTATCTATCGCTCCGGGCATAACAAAAATTATATCTCCGCCCAAAGCATTTAATTGTTTAAGAATAGAATTCTTAATCCCGGCACTTAGAGAAATCAAGGTAATGACCAGAAAAATCCCAACCACTATCCCAAAAATTGTTAACCAACTTCGTAATTTTCGGGTCTTAAGATTTTTAATGGCAAGCTTAAAATATTCTTTTATTATTTCCATAAAATGTCCTCTGTTTGTTTGCGATTTTGAATTATTTGTCCGTCAATAATATGAAATATGTTCTGGCTGTAATCGGCTATAATCGGGTCGTGGGTAACAACCACAATAGTCCCCTTCTCTTGTTTATGGAATTGAACCAATATGTCCATTATTTTCTGCCCGGAATGGGAATCAAGATTGCCGGTCGGTTCATCGGCAATGACTAATTCCGGCTCGTTGGCGAAGGCCCGGGCGATTGCCACTCTCTGACGCTGTCCGCCCGAAAGCTCGGAGGGAAGATGATTAAATCTATCCCCTAAACCGACTAAATCCAAAAGATAGCGCGCCCGAGCTTTTCTTTGTTCTTCGGGCGTACCTTGAAATATCATCGGAATCATAACATTTTCTAAGGCGCTAAGGTGCTGTAATAGATTAAACTGCTGAAAGATAAAGCCGATTTTCTTGCCTCTTGTCTGGGCAAGCTGGCTTTCAGAGAACAAGGAGGTATCTTGCCCGCTAAGAAAAATTTTCCCTTTGCTTGGAAAATCCAGACAACCAACCATATTCAAAAGAGTGCTTTTCCCGGAACCGCTTGGCCCCATAATTGAAACAAATGTGCCTGGAAAAATTTCCAGATTGATTCCCCTCACTGCGGGAACCTCTATTTTACCCATCTGATAAACTTTCCAGACATCTTGGAGGCGAATAATTGATTTTTCCATTTTTTTATTGAACAAGGACTTCTTCTCCCTCGCTCAATCCTCCAAGAACTTCTATTAAATTATTATCTCCCTGAAGACCAATTTGAATTTCTTGCTCCTTTAATTTGCCATTTTCCATAATTTCCACCATAGCTCTATCCCCTTCTTTTTGGACAGCATCCTCGGAAACAACCAATACATTCTCTTTGAAATCGGTAATGATAGAAATGTCAGCCGTCATCCCCTGTTTTAACCCGTTAGGCACTGAATTAAAATTAATACGCACTTCATAATAGACAACTCCGTCAATTAATTTTTCCGTCGGTTCCACAAATACCACCCGGCCCTCAAAGGTTTCTTCCGGAAACGCAACTAAATTTATTTTCACTAAATCATTTTCTTCAATTTTAACAACATCCTCTTCATAAATATCAACTTCAATTTCAAATTCTTCCGAGGGCAGAATAGAAATCACGGGAATGGTGGCTTGGACTGTTTCCCCTGCTAACTTGTCAACCGAAGTGACAATGCCGTCAACGGGACTCCTTAAAGAAGTATCGTAAATCTGATTTTCCAGTATATCCACGCTGGCCTGCGCGCTTTGAAGTTTTGCCTGGTAAAAATTAACATCTTCTGACCGCGGATTGGCGACAGTAAGCGCCAGATTGTCCTCTGCCGCTTTCAGCGTGTCCTTTGCTTCAGCCACACTGGCTTCGGCAACGTCTATATCGGTCTTATTGGTAATCTTTACAGAAGCAATGTCTTGCTGGTCTCCCATGATATTGGTATAAGCGGTGTTTATATATCCTCTTTGAGTGTCTAAAGACGCCTTGTCGGTAGAAGAAACAATCTTGCGATAACTCTCATTTTCCGCGATAGTTCTCACCCCGGCTAAATCATCACGGATATTAGTCAAATTTTTCTCAAAATTTATAAGGGCAAGGTCAATATTGCTTTCCGTAAAATGGACCTTCGTCTCATCTAAATATGTTTGCATCTCTTTTTGCGCATCTTCTATTGAGTTTTTGTACGCTTTAACCTCAAGCGAATATTGGTAAGCATCAGTGAAATATTGGCCCTGGATAGAGGTTACTGTCGTAAGAGCATTATAGGCATTGAGATAAGAATCGTTTAAAGTATCAAAAGCGTCATTATAGGCCTCTTTCAGGTTATTGTCTGCGGATACAACGGCATTATCAAGGTCTTTCTCTTCGTTTTCTAATGTGGTCTTGGCATTATCTATCGTCGTTTGGGCTACCTGAATCTGTTCTTCACTGGCGCCAGCCATCAATTTCCCAAGTTCCGCTTGAGCCAATGCCAGATTTGCTCTTGCCTGTTGCAACTGAATATATAATTGAGTGCTGTCAATTTTTGCCAATACCATTCCCTTGGAAACCGTATCGCTCGCCTTGGCATATATCCTCTCAATTTGCCCGACACTCTTAAAACTTAAAGGAATAATGTCTCCCTTCTTGACCGTCCCGCTCTCCGAAACCTCTTGGAATACATTCCCTCGAGAAACGGTATAGAAATCGTAGTTATCGCCCTTTTTTGAAACAAAAATGATAACCACAAACAAAACAATGACTAAAGCAAGGCCTAAAATTATAATTGTTCGTTTTTTTGGTCTAATCTTCATAAAAATAAAATAAATGATTATTGAAAGATAAATTGCAGGCCCGCCGTGAGTTGAACACGGAACCCCCGCTTTTGGAGAGCGGTGCTCTGCCAATTGAGCTACGGGCCTATATTAAATTTATAAACCGCGGCGAGAGAGAACAGCAAAATGATAAAAATATTTTTCTAGCGATTCAAGGGTGCCGCCATATTGTCTTTTGTCGGAGATTACATCCAAAAATACTTCTCTCGCCCGGCCAATTTCCCGAAGCCGTCCCAGCCAACGCTGGTCGTCCATAGTTAAGTCAAATAATTCCAAAGCGCGAAGCTCCGCGCTTTCAAAAACTTTCTTGTCTTTGCCCTTCCATTTCAATGCCCGACCCACTTCGCTCCCTATATTTCCGAGCTGTTCACAAAGAGAAAGCTCCTGCCATCTTCCTTGGGCTAAATTTTTGTGTATCGCCTCCATAATCGCTTGTTTCATTCAATTATCAATCTATCTACAATATTTCTAATTTTTTCTTTTATTTCCAGGTTTTCCACCTCTCTTGAATAATTGCCAAAAGACGGCTTAATGTTAACCATTGAGTCAAATTCTATCCATTCTTCTTTCGTTTTTTGCGGATAAAGATTAATGCCCCATGTTTCTCCTCTTTTGGACCCCTCTTCTTCCATAAGTTTAACCTCTTCATCTGAATGAAGCTCCCCGCCTATCGCCATAATTTCTTGCCCAATATCAATCACTGCTTTAATCAAGTCCCCAAAACCCTGTTTTGCAATTTCTTCTAATTGCTTCTTGCTTATTGAATTTTTGACAATTTGTATTTCCATATTGGAAAATCAAAATCATTTCCTGGTCTCTTTGTGTAAGGTGTGCTTCCGGCAATTAGCGCAGAATTTTTTCAATTCTAATTTTGTCCCTTCGGTGATGGCATCATGGGACTTTCTTGTATAATAATTAATTTCCTTGCACACGTCACATCTAAGCCGTATAATTGGTTTCTTTTTCTTTGCCATATTTTTTAATTATTTATCATTGATTATTTATAATCACTTTTAAGCCAGGAGCGAGAGTCGAACTCGCGACCTTTCCCTTACCATGGGAATGCTCTGCCAACTGAGCTATCCTGGCGTCCCGCTGCCGATGTTGCCTGTCGAAGTTTCCGTAGCAGTGACATAAGTCCTTTAAGAAGCCACTTCGCCAAAAGGCCGGCATCAACCTCGGCAAAGGGACGGTGGGTAGGGAGGGATTCGAACCCCCGTAGGCCTGAGGCCGTGAGATTTACAGTCTCATGCGTTTGACCGCTCCGCCACCTACCCGTAATTAATCACTAATCACTTATCAATAATCATTGATTATCTTCTGAATCTTATCACAAATTTTCTTTGTTTTCAATGATTTTAACGTTTCTCTTCTTCCAATCATCTATCTCTTTGTGATTGCCCGAAAGTAATACTTTTGGCACTCGCCAAAATTTTGTCTTCCGGAATTTTGAAGGACACAACTTCCAATTCTTCAAATATTTTTGCGCCTCAAATATTTCCGGCCGGGTGTACTGAGGATATTCCTTGTCTCCGGTGGAAAAACTTTCCTCTTGCAACGATTTCTCTTTTATAACCCCGGGGAGTAAACGCGAAACCGCATCTACTATAATCATTGCCGGGATTTCCCCGCCGGTAAGGACATATTCCCCTATTGAAATTTCTTCATCAGCAATATATTTTGCCACTCTTTCATCAACCCCTTCATAGCGGCCGGAAATCAATATGAGCTGCTTATATTTCTTGGCAAACTCCTGCGCCTTTTTCTGATTAAACAGCTTGCCTTTTGCAGATAACAAAATAATTCTTCTATCTTTATTTTTAATCTTTGCATTAATAATTTTTTTAATCGCCTTAAAAATGATGTCTACCTTCAAAATCATTCCTGCCCCTCCGCCATAAGGCCTGTCATCAACTGTTCGATGTCTGTCTATGGCGCAATCTCTCAAATTATGGATATTAATCTTTATTAACTTTTTTTTCCGGGCGCGCTTAATTATGCTCTCATTAAAATATGAAGTAAAAATTTCCGGAAATATGGTTATAATATCAAATTGCATCATACTTCACCAAAAAACCGCACTACCTCACCCGCGACACTTCGCAAGCGAGTTTACTCGCATTAGCGATGCGGACGGGCATTTCATAGCACGGTTCTTTGTTGTTGACAATTAGACGACTTACAGTTTTAAATCGTCAAGCTTAGTTTCACTATTTTCTCTCTCCCTATCTATCGTCCGGCCCGAACCGCCTTCTGGCTCTTCTATTTTAAGATTGACGCGGGCATGGTTCTTTAAACCGATAATGCGAAGCAAGGTTCGGATAGCTCTTACGGTAGAGCCCTGTCGGCCGATAATCTGGCCCATATCCTCCTTATGTAGATTAAGGTTTAACAAAACTCCCATTTCATCAACCTTGCGGTCAGTTTTGACATCCTCCGGATGGTCTACAAGGGCTTTGACGATAAACTCAAGAAAATCCTTGTCTGGTGTCTTTTCTGCCATATTCTTTAAATCTTGTTATTGTTACACTTATTCCGACCTTTCTATCTCTCTGTAAAAACAGAGTTACGAACTTCTGTTATTTTAATTCTTTAAGCCGTATTGTCAAGGCGATTATTCAGTTTTGACCTTTTCGCCTTTTCCTTCTTCTTGTTTCGGCTGTTTTGGCTCTGGCTCTGGCGCTGGTTTTGCCTCCGGTTTTGCCTCCGGCGCTGGTTTGGGTTCTGCCTCCCCCGGTTTCTTCTTTTTGATATTATGCGCAGCAACTTTAACGCCCTCTATAATTTTATTTCTTAATAATAAATTATGAACCGTATCTGACGGTTGAGCTCCCGTGGATATCCAATATTTAATCCTGTCCGCGTTAAACTGCTTTTCTTTTGTCAAGGGATTATAAAAACCGAGCTGTTCTATAAACCTTCCGCTCTTAGGCGGGCGGGTTTTTTCAATGACCACTATTTTATATGACGGCTGGTGTAATTTGCCATGCCTTAATAATCTTATTGATAACATAATAGTGATTAATAATCAGTTACAAATAATTATTTCTTTTGCCAGCCCTTTTTCTTCAACCCCTCGCTGGCAGCGTTCTCTTCCGCTTCTTGTTTTGACAAGCCCTCACCCTGGGCTATTAATTTTTTTCCTATAAAAGCGCCGGCGATGAAACTCTTGGCGTGATCTAGCCCCCACTCCTTTAAAACCTCATAATGGGGCGTAATCTTTTCTTTTTCTTGGGCCATCTCCTGAAATTGGCTCTTATTGTCAACAAACTCATGATTGGCCAATATTAATGGCAATTTAACCATTAAATGTTCCTCTATAAACTTCTTACATATTTTATAGCCCCGGTCAAGATATAAGGCCCCCAAAAAGGACTCAAAAGTGTTGGCTAATATTTCCTGTCTCGCCCTCCCTCTTTCTTTATGCTCTCCCTTAGAGAGCAACAAAAATTCATTGAAACCAAGCTCTCTGGCTGCTTTTGACAATGCCTTGCTGTTGACTAATGCCGCCCGCCAGCTTGTAAGAGCGCCCTCTCCTTCGTCCGGGTAATCCAAGAAAAGTCGGTCGCTGACTATCAATTCCAGAACCGCATCCCCTAAAAACTCCAGTCGCTCATTATGGCCCGTCCTGAAATTCGGATTTTCATTTAAATACGAGCGATGGCAGAATGCTTGAGCTAAGAGGTCCTTGCTCTTGAAAAAAATATCTAATTTTTCCTCTAACTCTGAAAATGTTTCCATTTTTACAAGCGCCAAATCCCGAACACCAAGCTCCAAATAACGTCTACCGGGTCCGGTGAATAACCGGACGATTTTTTATTTGGAATTTGGAATTTGTGATTCAGGGTTTAATTCTTTATAGACCGTGCCCAACACTCCGTTGATAAATTTCCCCGAAGATTCTCCGCCAAACATTTTGGCTAATTCTATCGCTTCATTAATCGCTACTTTAGGGGGAACCTCTTCTTTGTTGGCATAAATCAGTTCATACAGGCCGATTCTTAAAACATTCCTGTCCACTATATTAATTTGCTCAATCGGCCATTCCGGCGCCGCTTTTTCAATAATTTTATCAAGCTTATCCATATTATTCGCCACGCCAAACGACAATTTTCGGGCAAAATCAGTGTCCTCCAAGCCCGGTCCAAATTCTTGGATATTTCTCTCCACGACCTCTTTAAGGTCCACCTTGTCGCCCATAAAATCCTTTTCGTATAAGGATTGCATCGCTATACTTCTTGAAAGATGACGGCTTCCCACATTCCTTCGCCTCCGCTCCCCCTCGCTTTGCTCGGGGTTCGCTCCGGCTCAGTCAAATTAAAAATTAAAAAAGAAAAATTAAAAATAAATTACTGCTTAGAAAGGCCTTCCATTGTCAACGGTTTCTCTGTGCCTTTTCCTCCCTCCTTAATCTCTTTCTCTTTTTTCTTTGTTTGTTTTTTATTCAACTTCTTCAAAACATCCACAATCATTCGCCCTTTGTAATAACCGCAATTCTTGCACATTGTATGAGAAGCGACCGGCTTCCCGCATTTCGGACAAACGGTTAAAGCCGGCTGCTTTAAAAATATATGCTGCCTTCTTTGATTTCTTCGTGATTTAGTTTTCTTTTGTTTCGGTACTGCCACGTTCCCTCCCCCTCGCTCCCCTTCGCTTCGCTCAGGGTTCGCTCGGGCTCAGTCAAATTAAAAATTAAAAAAGAAAAATTAAAAATAAAAAACACTCACTTACATTGCTATTATGTTTTTAGCAGATAATATAAAAAAAGACAAGGGAATAATCAATCATCAATGGTCAATTATTAATTATCAACGATTATTAATTAGTGATTAATGATAAATGATTATTTTTACTGCGGGGGAACCTCTATCCATCCCGGCAACGGAAGCTTAATCCCGATATTTTTTGTTTTCTCGCAAATGCCCACCGCATCGCTCACTCTCAAGGTAACGGTATTGTCTCCGGCGTTAAGAAACTGAATATGCGGCTCGGCTTGAGAAGAGTTGGTGCCATCAACAAATGTAGCGGTTCCCGGCTTAATCCAGGACCAGAAATTGCAAGCTATCTCGTTATTGCTTGAATTATAACATTTTGACAAATCATCCATAATGACCGTTTCTTGCACTGCCGGGCTTGTCGGACTCCAACTAAAATCAGGCCAGGGATAGGCATGTAATGGAGTGGTTGCGCTGACGCTTCCAGACCAGTCGTTTGACCATACACCATTGGAATCTTTAACCATAACCCGGAAATAGTAAGTATCGTTATAACCAACTTCTAATTGCCCTACTGTCGGCGACGGGACAATATCAACGCCCGATGTTCCGCGGGAACCCGAAGTCACTACTTGGCTTCTAATAATTTCCTGTGCCCCACCAAATCCCGGATTAGTAGCTATGGCGATTTTGTATTCTTCTTGCGGATTATCGCCGGTGTAAAGCCAACTAAAATCAATATGCCCTTTCTTTTGGATAGATGTGCAATAGCTGGTCGTATCCTTTCTAAAGTCGCTGGCAATCGGAGCGCTTACAAAACTAAAACTCGTCTGAACTTTATAATCATTTGTTTGAGCGCAGGAATTAGGGCTTTCCGGATTATCGCAGTTAAAGCTTATCCAGCCAACAACATCCCCTCCCCAGGCCCAACCGTGGAACTCGCCGTCATTAGCATCAATATACACTCCGTAATTTGCGCCTGAATCGCCGGGGTCCTTTCGCAACTTTATCCAACCGTCCCAACCGCCTCCGTAACCAATTGCCCTTGCCCAGCCATAGACACAGCCAACGCTTGTACAGCCATAACTGGAAGCGCTTCCGTCCAAATCAACCCTCGCTGTTCTGTTTGGCGCGCCCGGCCTGCCCGCCAAAGAAGGATTAAAATCAATCCAACCGGTTTCTTCAGCGCCGGTATTCGGGTCATTGATATCGTAATAAGCATAACCGGTTAAATTGCCATCTGATTCAATATTCACCCCATAATTGTTGCTTCCACTACATCGCGGTGTTGGTAGCTGTGAATCATTACAATTGAAACTAATCCAGCCAATGCCTAATTTCTGTCCGCCTGCGGCTTGGGGAGCTCCTGCCCAAGCAAAACCAGTCACATTATCACTGCTATCGGCCTTGATTTCAGATGACTGATTCAATGACAAAACAACACCTGTTATAATTAAACTTATAACGAAAAATGATATTAAAAGTTTTTTGTTCATGTTATTTATTTTACCACAACATCGGCATCCAAACAAAAACTTTTCCACAGCCCGCCTCGCTGCCGTAATTGCATGCCGAAGTTTTCCGTAGCACTGGCAAGGATTGACAAAGAAATCTTTCAACCCTATCCTTAAAAACAGTAGCACTTTCAATCTCGGTCAGCAATTCCGTTACCGAGTAACGATAAATGGGCCGTTACTCGGTAACGGCAAACTGCTGGCCTCAAATAAAAGGAGGTGAAAAATGCCTGTCAAAACCCAAAGGACAAAACCCCGCGCTTCTCCTCTCTTCGGAGTAAGGGTGCCGTTTGGACACACCCAGGACTTTTTTGCGGCGTTAAACCAAGGTCTTCAGCCCAAAGACATTGAGCATCCCATTCTTCGAACCATTGCTCGCGCCCATATTTATCAGAATCTTACTTCTGATAGAAACGGGTTAGAACCAAACTATGTGGCCCACAAGGGAAAAGGCGTTTGGTTTGAATTCGCCTATGTGGACATAGATGGCCGAAAAGTAGCTAAATCGCTTGAAGAATTCCCCGACACTGCCCAAGTTCCTGAATGGGCTCATATCGTGCCTTGCCGCAAATGCCCGGAGAAAGTCAAACAATCTGAAACCTTCTGTATCGAAGTCATCGTCTTCAAGCCCAACAGGAAACCAATTGTTGGATTCCTCACTATTGAGTGCGGAGAACTAATCGCCGACGCTATCAGCGAACAGGACTTTTTCTAAGGCCGAAGGAGGTCTAAATGAAAGAGAGTCAAGCTGAAGAAGGGAAAGACAGATTACAGACACCCCCTCAAACCCAAAAGGGCTTTCCATATGTTTTCTTTGTTTGAAAACCGGAAAGCCC
>CAYMBW010000006.1:0-25419 GCA_964388775.1 uncultured Candidatus Saccharibacteria bacterium
TTGCGGGACTTGGATTCGGACCAAGATACCAGCCTCCAGAGGGCCGTGTCCTACCGTTAGACGATCCCGCAGTGTTGTGTGTGATGAATCCCCCTACTTAGTAAATCCTACTAGCGCTGGATTATGCTGTCAAATATTTTCTGATGGCGATTAAGCTGGAGATTACTCCCAAAGCAATTCCGCTCGCCAATTGAGCGAAGAATAAGCCAAAGGCCCGCGCCTTGAACCACGAGAATACATTAAATCCATTGGTCGCGGCATCAATTTGGGGAGCCAGAAAATAGCTCATCAAAACAAGAACAAGAAACGATGCCAAGGCGGCAATAGTTCCGGCTATCATACCCTGCACAATGAACGGGCCCCTTATAAAACGATTGGAAGCGCCGACCAATCGCATAATTGAGATTTCCCTGCTGGCGTCGTAAATCGCCACCCTGATAGTATTAAAAGCCACTAAAACCGCCACTACCCCAAGGGCTAAAGCGATTAAAAGCCCGCCGGTATTCACATCAGTTATAAACTTGGAAAGTTTTTCAATAACTGTTTTTTTCTCCACATAATCCACTTTGTAAATAATGTCGCTCAAAGAAGAACTGTTTAAAACCTCTAATATGGCTGCATATTGCTCCGGGTCATTTGCCCTTATATCCAGCGAAGCGTAAAAAGGATTGGTTCCGACAATGTCCAATGATTCCAGTAATACCGGGTCATTCTTGTGTTTTTCCTTGAATTGTTCCAAAGCGTCCTCTTTGGAAACGATGGTTACTATTTGCACTTCCGGCATTCCAATTAATTTGTCTTTTATGGTTTCCATTTCTTCAGGGCTTGTTTCGGGCGCCACATAAACGCTGATGTCTATTTTGTCTTTTATCTGGGCGATTATGTGCTTTACCGCGCCCTCGGATATAAAAAGAGAGGTGATTAAGGTAATGGTTACAATCAATACAAAGACAGTGGCCACATTTAAGCCCCCGGCTCTCCAAAAATTATGCCACCCGAAACGGGTTACTCTTCTTAAAAAAGTAAACATATCTACAAAATGAATCTTCCTTTTTCTTCGTCGCGGATGATTTCGCCGTTGTCCAAAGTAATCACCCGCCGGACCAAACTATTTATTACCGCTTTGTCATGGGTAGAAAGAATCACAGTTGTCCCTAACTCATATATTTTTTCAAGTAAACTGATTATATCTCTCGTATGATAAGGGTCAAGATTGCCGGTCGGCTCATCAGCGATAATCACCTCCGGCCTTACGGCCAAAGCTCTGGCAATGGCAGTGCGCTGCTTTTCCCCGCCGGAAAGCCCGATAGGGAAATGTTTTGCCCTGTCCTCCAAGCCGACAATTTCCAAAAGGCGAGGGACATCCCTTAAAATCTCATAATCGGTGGCTCCCATCAGTTCCATGGCATAAGCCACATTTTCAAAAACGGTTTTATTGGGCAAAAGTCGATAATCCTGAAACACGCATCCAATTTTTTGGCGGAACAGCGGTAACTCCTTGTTCTTTATCTCTGCAATATTTTTCCCTCCATAAATTATCTTTCCATCGGTCGGCTCTTCTTCGCGCAAAAGCAGCTTAATCAGGGTTGTCTTGCCGGCGCCGGATTTGCCAACAATGGAAACGAATTCATTTTCATTGATGGCAATCTGAAAACTGACATTTTTTAATGCCACGGTATCCGGTTTGTATATTTTGCTTATATTCTCAAAAAAAATCATCTTTAGATTATGTTAAACGAAGTTCGGCTTCAATAAATTGGGCTAAATTGCCGTCCAGCACCGCTTCCAATTGACTGGTCTCAATTTTTGTCCGATGGTCTTTAACCATTTTATACGGATAAAAGACATAAGAGCGGATTTGGTTTCCCCACTCCGGACTTTTGGAAGCGCCTTTTATTCTTGCCATCTTTATTTTTTCATCTTTTTCTTTTTTCTGCAAAAGCTTACTCTTCAAAATTTCCATGGCTTTCTTCCGGTTCATCCCTTGCGTCCGCTCAACCTGACAGCTGACCACAATCTTTGTCGGCAAATGGGTAATTCTTATGGCTGATTCCCTTTTGTTGACATACTGTCCGCCCGGACCCGACGCTCTATAAGTGTCAACCCTCAAATCCTCGTCTTTAATTTCTATCTCTTGCGTTGCTTCTTCTGCCAATTCCGGCATCACTTCCACCGAAGCAAACGAAGTATGCCTTAATTGCTTTGCGGAAAACGGCGATATTCTTACCAGACGATGCACTCCGCTTTCTCTTCTCAATAATCCAAATACATTTTTACCTCTGATTTCCAGCGCAACCTCCTTTGTCCCGATTCTCCCTTCGGGCCCCGGCTCTCCAAAACTGCGGTAAAGCACTAAATATTTAAACCCTTTTATATCGGCAAACCTCTCATACATTCTCAAGAGAATGGTTACCCAATCCTCTGCGTCATTTCCACCGGCGCCGGCATTGATTGTCAAAATAGCATTATTCTTATCATAGGGACCGGAAAGAAAAATTTCGCTTTCCTTCGCCTCAAGCTCTTGAAAAAGTTTTTCTGCCATCTTCTTCGTTTCTCCGTTTAATTCCGCATCCGTAAAAGACAGATTCATTAATTCGGCCAAATCCTGCGCTTCTTTTTGAAATTGCTCAAGCTGGTCTGTTTCTTCTTTCAAACAAGACAATCTTTTGCTGGCTTCCACTAATTTCTTCTGCTCATTCCAATCAGAAACATCGGATAATTCCTTTTCAAGCTGTTTTATTTCTTTCTTCTTGTTCTCAAATTCAAAGACAGTCCATCAAATGATGGAGCTTATCTTGTATATCCTCTATTTTTATGGAAATTTCTTCTTTCATAAGCGTAATGATAATTTCAGAGCCAGCGGTCGGATTTGAACCGACGGCCTACTCTTTACGAAAGAGTTGCTCTTCCACTGAGCTACGCTGGCATTCGGTGTGAGCGGGATACGGGAGTCGAACCCGCGTCTCAACCTTGGGAAGGTTATGTACTGCCACTGTACTAATCCCGCCCGAAAATACTGCCAAAGAAATCAAGGATTTTCTGCCAAACTGAAGCGCTTTCTGTCGATGATTGAGCGTCAACTTGTGCCGGCGCTGCCTGCGGAACGCTATCTCTTGTTATCACCACAACCTCCTCTCCCTCTTTCTTATACAACCCCTTCTCTCTCAATACTGCCTCTGTATAATCTTCTTCGTTGGCATAGGAAAACAATGCTTGCAATTCCTGATTCTTGTTTTCCAAATATTGAAGCTCTTTATTCAAATCGATATATTGGCTTCTTGCTTCTTTATTCTCAGAATAAAGTTTGAGGTTGCCAAATACTAAAAAGCCCACAACCAAAACATCTAATAACATCAAAAATCCAATTAAGATTTTCTCCTGACCGGTGTGCTTTGTGGATTTCCTTTTTTTTGCTATCATAAGAATAATATGAAGAAGGTTAAAAGCAAACAATTAGCGCGTTGGATTTGGATAATAATAGCAGTGGTAGTATCTTTGAGTATGATATTGAGCTTATCACTGTCAGCTCTATTTAGATGATAGCTCCAAAATCTATTTTTTTCAACTAACCTACTCGGTCCTAAACATTTTCCAGAGCACTGCCTGCGGCACTCTTAGGTTGGCTCTTCCTCGGAGTTTCTTCTTGCCTTTCTTTTGTTTCTCTAAAAGTTTCCGCTTGCGGGTTACATCTCCGCCGTAGAGCGGCGCAGTAACATCTTTCCGCCTTGCTTTTACGGTTTCCCGGGCAATAATATTGCCCCCAATTTTTGCCTGCAGAGGAACTGGAAACAACTGAGAAGGAAAAATACTTTTTAGTTTTTCCACTATAATCCTGCCTTCCTGAAAGGCCTTTTCTCTGGGAATAATTGTGGAAAGCGCTTCTTCCGGCTTCCCTAAGACCAAAACTTCCAATTTTACCAAATCCGATCTCCGCCAGTCCAAAAAAGAATAATCCATAGACCCATATCCTTGGCTGGCGCTTTTGAGTTTATCATAAAAATTCGCCATCAATTCTCTGAATGGTATTTCACAGATTAAAAGGATTTTATCCGGACTTAAATGGTTAATATTCGGTTGACGATTTTCGATCAATTTTAAGGTATTGCCTAAAAATTTAGTCGGCAGAATAATCTTTAAAGAGCAAAACTGCTCTTTGGTGTTCTTGATTCTTGATTCGTCGGGCCAATCCATCACCGAACAAACCATCTCTTCTCTGTCTCCTTCAAATTCCAATAAATAACAGACCGAAGGCGCAGATGTCATTAGCTCCATTTTAAACTCCCTTTTAAGGCGCTCAATCACAATTTCAGCGTGCAAAAGCCCCAAAAATCCGCACAAAAATCCCCGGCCCAGAGCGGATTTTGATTCCGGCTTGAAGCTTAAAGACGGGTCATTCAATCTTAATTTCATTAAACCGTCTCTTAACGAGGTCCAATCATCGGCGTTTTCAGGAAAAATCCCTACAAACACCACTGCTTTCGGCTCTTTGTACCCCGGCAAATGCTTGACGCTTTGACAGCCCTCATAAAGAGTAATCGTGTCTCCGACTTTTACTTTGTCCGGTTCTTTTATCCCCAAAGCGACATATCCTATTCCCCCACTCTCGAGCTGTTCTTGGGGAGAAAGACCCGGCTTAAACCATCCTACTTCTTTGGCTTGCGCCCGACTGGCGGAATTAATCATAAAAAGTTCATCTCCTTTTTTTATCACCCCCTCTCTCACCCGGAAATAAGCGATAACTCCTTTGAAAGAATCATACTGGAAGTCAAAAATCAAAGCCCTTAACGGCGCTGTAATATTCCATTCCGGGGCAGGGATTTTTTCAATGATTGTCTCTAAAACTTTCTCTATATTAGTGCCGTTCTTAGCAGAAATTGCTATGATATCTTTTTGGTTTACTTTCAAAAGCTCCGCCACCTCGTTGACCACCCTTGTCAACCGCTGTTCATCATCCCCTATCAAATCAATTTTATTTATCACCGGGATAATGACCAAGCCCTCTTTTTTGGCCAACTCCAAATTCATTAGGGTTTGGGCTTGAATGCCTTTTAGCGCATCAACTAAAAGTATCACTCCTTCTATGGCGGCCAAACTGCGCGATACCTCATAGGTAAAATCAACATGCCCGGGCGTGTCAATCATATTCAAGACATAACCCTTGTATTCCATTCGCACTGGCTGGAGTTTGATGGTAATGCCTTTTTCTCTTTCCAGCTCCATCATATCCAAAAATTGGGGCTGCATTTTTTTAGGGTCAATAGTATGAGTCAATTCCAAAAACCGGTCAGCCAATGTTGACTTTCCATGGTCTATGTGGGCAACAATCCCGAAATTGCGGATATTTTTATTCATAACAATATTTCATCTTATCAAAAAACCTATGGTTGATTTCCGTCGCCGATTTCCTGAACCCGATATTTTACAAAATAGCGCTTTAAAAAATTTTTTAATAACCTCATTTCTTCCGATTTTATTAGCAAAGACACTAAAAAATAGGTTGAAAACGCCGTTAGTCCCGCCATTGCGGTTTGAAGAAAAATTCCGACAAAAGTAGCGGTATTCAAAAACAGGGCGAAAAATCGAAGAGAAAAGAATCCTATTGCAGCGGCGGGCAAGGTGGCAATAATCGTCTTTTGGGCAGTTTTAAAAATTTCTCTTTTTTTGACGCTCCCAAGTTTCTCGCGCAAAAAGATATACAATAGAACGAACTGAATAATACCGGAGATAGAGTATGCCAAAGGCAAACCAACAATGCTTATGTCCCCTAATCCCTCCAATTTCAAGGCCTTGGACATAAAATTGTAGAAACAGCCCGGATTTTTAAGGGCATACACAAAGGAAAAACACAAAACAATATTTATCAAAACCGTTGACACGCTTATTAGGGTCGGGGTTTTGGTATTATGGGCCGCGTAAAATGCCCGGGAAAGTAAAAGCCCCAAACCGTAAGCAAATAAACTCAAGGAAAATAAGGCAAGGCAAGCTCCGGTTAATCGGGTGTCGGTCCAGCTGAAACGGCCGGTTCCGAAAATAATTCTTACCAATTGCGCTCTAAAAATAAACAGTAAAACGCTGGCCGGGACAATAATAAATAAAAGAAGGCGGAAAGTTAAAGAGAACTTTTTTAAAAATTCACCTTTTTTGCCTTCGGAAAAAGCGGTTGCCAAGGCAGGGAATGCGGCAGTGGATAAAGGAACGGCCAGAAGGATAATAAGGCTTCTACTCAAATTATTGGCTAAATTGAAAACCGCGATTGAACCGGCCGCCAGAGTTGAACCAATGGCTGTCATAACCATAAAATTAATCTGGGAAACGCCTATGCCAATGGAACGCGGAAGCATTAGATAAAAAACTTTTTTGATTCCCGCATCCATCGGAACAAAAATTTTCCGGGGTCTGAATCCCAGATGCAAAAATATCGGCAGTTGAATCATTAAATGGAGAAAAGCGCCAAAGGCCACTCCCCACGCAAGCCCGGGCAATCCGACTACCGGAACAAAAAATAAAATGCCGAAAATAATGCCAAGATTATACATTATCGGCGCCAGAGCCGTGACTAAGAATCTTGAAAATACATGGAGAACGCCGCTAAGAACATTGCTGGTTCCGAGAATTATCGGACTCAAAAACATTATTCGGGTTAAAACCACGGTCATCTGTTTTTTCTCTTCTGAAAATCCAAGCGCTATGACAGAAACCAACTGTGGAGCAAAAATAAATAAAATCACAGAAACCACCGCGAAGGCCGTAAACATCAAATTTAATAAATTGGCCAAAAATTTCTTTGCTTCTTCTTTGTCTTTTGCCCAATAATAAGTAAAAATCGGCACAATCGCAGCCGATATCGCGCCCATAATCAGAACCATATTCACAAAATCAGGAATTCTGAAAGCAGCGTAATAAATATCAAGCTCATCGCCTGCGCCAAATCTGCCGGCTAAAAGGCGGTCTCTGAAAAAGCCAAGCAAAGCGCTCGTTAAACTGGCTGCAGATAAAATGAAAGCTGCTATCGTAATATTACTAGACCTTAAATTGAGAATTTTTTTTATCATTATGTCTGCCCCTGTCTAACTTTTTACCTCTCTAATGATTCCTATCGGCGTTGATTGGGATTTTTGCCCCAAAGGATTGTCTTTGACTATTTGAAACAATAGCTTGCTTTTTCCTTTTAAATCACGGCTTACTCCTAAAATATTTCCGCCTATGTCATTGATGTCGGCTACTATGGCGGAAAAATTATATTTATTTTTTATTTCATCGCAGAGCTCATCACAATTTTTAAGTCCCAAAATACCCATTTCAAGATAATCAGTAAAAGCATCGTCGCAAAATCCGTCTATTTGATTCACTTGATTTCCGGCCAACCGATAAAAGACGCCGGATATCCCAAATAATTTCGCTACGGCGCTTATCGCACCGGAAAATAAAATTCTCGGTAAACCAGCAGTGTTGATTGCTATCTGCATCTTATACGGGTCGCCCATTGCCGGGCCAGCCGGATTTTTGGTGGCAAATTGAGACAAATACTTTGCCCAAAAACTCAACTCAATATCTTTTTTATAAACTATCCTGTTTTGTATGATGGCTACAATCTTCTGGCCGAACATTACTATATCCGACGGATGAACAACTGGGAGAATATATTTTTTAATTATATCATCTAAGTTATCCCGACGAGTAATAAAATGCGTTTTGACAGGAATCCTGGCAAAACTTTTTCCATCAATTTTTGTTATCAGCTCTTTCCCCTTATTGGGTTTATCTTCCATAGTATCACGCCAATATATATCTAAACATTTTAGTATTTTTCCGCGTTTTTTACAAACTTAAGTGGCGGATATCTATCTGAACCTAGACAACTTAAGTGGCGGATATCTATCTGAACCTAGACAACTTAACAAGTGTATCATATCTATCTGGACCTAAACAAATTAATGGGTGTATTATGATATCTAAAATTGGATATAATTTATTTTGGATATAATTTATTCCAAAAAATCTAAGACAAAATGGCTGTGGATAACTTTCCCTCAAAAATTACGAGGCCGGGCCTCGTAGTGAGTATCCGTAGTACTGGCAAGGGTTCCGACGTTTAGCACAAATTACGAGGCCGGGCCTCGTAATAACCGGACGGGTAATAAGGACCGGGGTGAAAACCGTGCTGAATTCGTACCGAGCCCATAGTGAGTTCCGTGGTAGGGCCCATAATAAATTTTCCGCAATAAATCTCTTTTTATTTCATTATCAAACATATTCCTGCTATTATAATTTAATACTGGTCCAAAATATCGCTTTGCCAAATGGAAATAAAATATTTATACGGTATTAATCAATTTTTATGGAAAAAACGCTTGAAGTAGAAAATCTGTATAAAAACTATAAGGAGGTGACGGCCCTTAGGGGGATCAGTTTTAAGGTCGGAAAAGGCGAAATTTTTGCTCTGGTAGGACCTAACGGTGCAGGCAAATCAACTGCCTTAAAAATTATCGCCACCATTCTCACTCCCTCGGCAGGAGAAGTGCAAATCTGCGGTTATGATTTAAAAAAAGAAGCGAGTAAGGCAAGGGAGATTATCAGTTATTTACCGGAAGAAGCAGGAGCTTATAAAAATCTTTCTGGAACAGCATACTTAAAATTTATGGCCTCTATTTTCACTAATGATAAGGCTCAACAAAAAGAATTTCTTGATTATGCTATACGGATAACCGGTCTTGGTGACCGGCTCAAGGATAAGGCGAAAACGTTCAGCAAGGGCATGACCAGAAAACTCCTGCTCGCCCGCACTGTTATGAGCAGGCCCAAGTTAGCTATTCTTGATGAGCCCACCAGCGGACTTGATGTTATAAACGCTTTTGAGATAAGGAAAATTATAAAAGAGTTGGCCAAAGAAGGCATGTCTGTGCTTTTATCCAGCCACAATATGCTTGAGATTGAATTTTTATCAGACCGAATAGGAATTATTCATAAAGGCGAAATTCTGGCCATTGGAACGCCACAAGAATTAAAAGAAAAATACTCTGCGGATAATTTAGAAGAAGTATTTGTTAAAATAATTTCATGAAAAAATTTCTCATTTTACTCCAAAAAGAGATAAAAGAGCTGATAACTCCGCAACTGGTTATTCCCCTTATATTCACTGCAGTACTCTTTGGTGTCCTTGGAAATGTTATCAGCAACGAGAGGGAAAAAATAACTGCTCCGCAAAATATCGCTATCATTAATGAAGACAACAGTGAATTTTCGGCTCCGATTATCCAGGCTTTAACTGCTAATAATTTTAATATCGTCAATTTTGAACAACAAGACATAAAAAATATTTTTAAAGAAAATAAGGATATAGATATAGCTATGTATATTCCGGCTAGCTTTGGGCAGGGAATAAGTGATCTTCAGCCTCAAAAACTTGAAATCTACAGCAATATCAAAAACTTTTCTCTTTTTGGTTCCTTCAAAAGCTTATCTTTAAAACAGATAATTGGATATATAAATAATAGTGTATCTGATCAAGTAATCAAAAATGGTTTGCCTAATGTTGACCCTGAAAATATTAAAAACTTGATCCAAGCAGAAGAATTCGTAGTAATACAGAATCGCATGGCTCAAGCAGATTCTGACCAAGTTATGAATTTTATTCGTTCCCAGACAGCATTTATGCCTATTGTCCTATTTATGGTCATTATATTGGCTGCTCAAATGGTTGCCACTACCGTGGCCACGGAAAAAGAAAACAAAACCTTAGAAACCCTGTTAAGCTCGCCTGTTTCCAGAAAAACAATTGTTTTGGCTAAAATCACAGCTGCGGGAATCATGGCCCTTATTTTTGCTGCCGTGTTTATGTTCGGCTTTAATTCTTATATTAATGGAATAATGGGGAATGAGCTGCAAACCAGCAGCGCTGGGCTCGGCACCTCATTGACAGAATTACAAATCGGAATGATTCTCGGGGGCTATATTGTTTTAGGAATATCTCTATTTCTTGCAATCTTATGCGCCTTGGCGCTTGCTATAATTCTCGGAATTTTAGCAGAAGATGTTAAGGGGGTTCAGGCAGTGACAACGCCATTGATGATTCTGATTATGGTCCCCTATTTCCTAACAATGTTCTTTGACATCAACACCATTTCTCCTCTGGCTAAAATAGCTATTTATATAATCCCTTTTTCCCATCCATTTTTGGTGCCACAAAACCTTATAATGCACAATTATTCGCTGATAATAATCGGAGTATTGTATGAATTGCTTATTTTCGCTCTTTTAATAACTATCGCTGCCAAAATATTTTCTTCAGACAAAGTAATCACAATGAAGTTGAGTTTTAAGAAAAAACTTTTGAGAAAATAGTTTATCTTTAAAATCACAAACAGCTCCTTCGGGGAGCTGTTTGTGTTATGCCAAGTAGACAATAAGCCGAATTCTGTTTGAGACAACCATCTATCTAGCTCCTCGGTTACCCTCGGAGTCATGCGAGCTACTTTATTTGCTCTTGCACCCGGGTAAGGATTTAGCCGTTTCACCCCTTGAGTTTCCTCAAGGGCTTACCCTAAAAGGGTACCCTTCGCCTTTCGGCTCAGGGCGTCACTGTTCGCACCTCTATCCTCACGGATGACGGGCGTTACCCGCTACCTGTGTCGCTGGCAAACAGCCACTGGGTGTTCGGACTTTCCTCTCTCTGTGAACGCATAGCGCTTAAAGAGAGCGATTGTCTTGTCTACTTGGCGTTATTATTATATCAAATTTTCGCCAAAAGTCAAATTTTATAACCGCGAGTTCAAAAAAATCAAATTTTTGACCCGCGAGTTCAAAAAATTCAGAGCAAGGGGGCTGTGGATAACTTTTCCCCAAAAATTACGAGGCCGGGCCTCGTAGTGAGTATCCGTAGAGCTGGCAAGGGTTCCGACGTTTAGCAAAAATTACGAGGCCGGGCCTCGTAATCCCTTAAAGAGTTTTTTGGGAAACCTGATTTGCCCAAATTTGATTCCAACATATAATTCCAAAATATAATTCCAAAATATGGTTTCCTTAATATGGTTTCCTTAATATGGTTTCCAAAATATTACAGATGTAAAAATTAAAATAAAAAAATAGAATAAAAAAGAAGCTACAAAAAAAATAGAATATGTTAGGGTCTGACCCTAACATCGCACCCTAACATCGCACTAACATCGCAAAAATTAAACTGATTTTTAGAATAGTTTTTGGGATTCTGCGTCCAATGCTTGATTTGCCAATTTATCAGCCAAAACATTTTGCTCCCGAGGAATCAACTGAAAATCCACTTTTTTGTAATCAATTTTTAAATTCCAAACTTGAATAAATAGTTTCTGGATATTCGGATGTTTTATTTTGTATTTTCCGGACAATTGCGAAACCATCAATTCAGAATCGGATTTTATTAAAATCTCCGCAGTTTTCACTTTTGTTTTTCCGATTAACGCTTTAATTTTTTTCAGAGCAAAAATCACTGCCTGATACTCGGCTTCATTGTTGGTGGTCTCGCCAATTGTTTTTGAATACTCTTTTCGGACAACGGCTCTCGCACCAGCGATTACGACTCCAACAGAAGCCGGTCCAGGATTGCCTCGCGACGCGCCATCAGTTAAAACGATTATTTTATCCATTGTCTTCTTTTTTGATTTGCTTTTTAAGATATGAACTCAAACATTTTTCCAGTTTGGCAAGATTTTTATTCTCTAATCGGCATCCGCAAGCCGGGGCATGACCACCATAGGTCTTAAGAAATTTCTTGCACTTAATAAGGGCGTCAACTCCGTTTAAATCATAGGGCAACCTGGCCGAACAGATGCTCTCCTGTTCTCCTTTCTTGAAAAGAAAAATCGGTTTTTTATAAAGCCGAAGAAGTTTTGAGGCAATAACTCCGAGAGCCGGCACCGGCCAATAATCGCTGACTTCAAAAATCATAACTGATTCTTTCTTTTCTCTTTCTATCTTCTGAACAAGGTCGTCTGTGCTTTGCTGGATTATGGCCTTTTTCTCCTTATTTTGCTTGATCAAATGTCGGGCCAATATTTTTGCCTCCTTAAGGGATGTTTCTGTCAAAAGCAAATAGCTTTCAGCAATATTATTTTTTAATTTTGCGCTGTTAAGCGGAGCAATAACTCTCTGGAAAATGTCAACATCTGTTTCCAAATCAACATCCCCAAGTTCAATTAGGGCCAAGAGGCCCGGCCTCTGAGTGGTTAATAAAGCGTTTATGCCCCTATTCACTATCTCGCGGTTATCCTCTTTAAGGGGCATCATATCAGAAAGCGTAGCCAAAGCAGCGAGCTCTAATAGTTTTTCTTTCACATACTCTGGATGATTGGTCTCTGACAAAACACATTCCGCAACCTTATACACAAGCCCCACTGCGGCAAAATCAGTAAACGGATAGGTCTCGCCTTGCTGTTTTGGGTCAATAAGAAGGTCCGGTTTGGCCACCTTCTCCAAGGGAGGATGGTGGTCTATAATAATTGTTTCAAACCCCATTTTTTTCGCCCGCTTAAACTCTTTTATGTTAGCTATGCCGCAGTCAACCGTAAAAAACAAAGCAGGCATTTCGTCAACGAAAAAATCCAGGGCGTGATTACTAAGCCCATGCCCTTCCTCTTCCCTATCCGGAAAATAAACCTTAATATTTTTATTCTGGCAGTACAGGGGATTCAAGAGCTCAAAAAGCTCCTGTAGGATAACAACTGAAGCGATGCCATCTAAATCAGCATCGCCAAAAATAATCACTTTTTCCCCTTTTTGAGCTGCTCTTAAAATCCTTTGAGCAACCTCTCTTGTTCCCTTTGGATATTCTCTATTTTCCATAAAACTATCTTTTTAAGGCCTTAATCCCCGGCAGTTCGCTCCCGCTGAAAAATTCAAGCATTGCTCCCCCGCCAGTTGAAACATAGTCGAATTTTCCCCGCAAATTATTCTCTGCCAAGAAGGCGTTGGTATCCCCTCCTCCGACCACTGAAAAAGAACGGCCTCTCAAAATAGCGCTGGCAATGGCTAATGTCCCGTTGGAAAATCTTTCGTCTTCAATATAGCCAAGGGGTCCGTTCCAAATAATGGTCTTCGCTTCTTGAATGATGTCAGAAAACATCCTCACGCTCTCGGGACCAATATCAAACATCTGCTCTTCGCTTCTAATTTTCCCAATTGCTGACTGGCGTAGATAATCTGCCTGATGGCTTTTAAGCCCAACCAAGGCATCTATGGGCATATGTAATTTAGAATTAGTGAGCTCTAATTCCGCCAGCCCTTCTCTTGCCCCGTCTTCTAATATAAATGGAGATAATGAAATCCCTTTAGCATACAATATGGCTGGAGCGATTTTACCGCCTACCAAAATATGGTCAGCGATTTTTAAAAAATTAATCAGACAAGGAATTTTTGTTTTTAATTTGGCCCCGCCTAAAATTGCCACCAATGGCCTCTTGGGCTTTTCCAAAACAGCGCTTAAAATTTTAACTTCTTCTTCAAATAACAAACCGGCTACCGAAGGAAGATATTTGGGAATACCTACAATAGAAGCATGTTTCCGATGAGCGTTGCTGAAAGCATCATTAACAAAAATTTCTCCCAAAGACGATAACTGTTTGGCAAAGGCATCATCATTAGAAATTTCCCCTGGAAAAAATCTCAGGTTTTCCAATAATAAAACTTCTCCCGGTTTAAGATTTTTCACCGCCTTTTCTGCTTCCCGTCCAACACAAGTTTTAACGAATTTTACTTCTTGACCCAATAACGACGATAACTTTCCCGCTATTGGATAGAGAGTTAATTTTTGAACTCTTGTTTTCCCATTCTGGACTTCATCGGGTCGGCCCAAATGGCTTATTAAAATCACTCTTGCCTCGTTTTCAATAAGAAATTTTATGGTGGGCAAGGACCTTCTAATTCTGAAATCATCCATAATCTCTCCTTTTCCGTCAAGAGGCACATCAAAATTAGCTCTTAATAGAACTCTTTTATCTTTAAAGGCAAAATTTCTAAGAGTATTCATAAATTATTAATAATTAATCACTAATCATTAATCAGCAATCAATCAAAGCTGACTTTTTCTCCGGGTCTTAAGACCCCGCTCTTCCTTTCGCTTTTTTCTAACGACAGCTCTTTGCTCTCAAGTTCTGCGGCCGGTTTGGCATTATTCAATGCCTCTTTCAATGCGCCTCTCAACGCGTTTACATCAACTTCTTTTTTTACTCTTTCTTTCTCGTTGTGGTTTCTATTGTGCGGAGGCGAAAAAGGAATCGGCTCTTTTTCTAATGCCTCTTTCAAACTGATAGAAACAGCTGGCGTAATCTTCTCCGCTATATTGGAATTTTCCTTAGAGCCGGAATAATGATTAATATTACCATTGCTTCTGTTGCTGCTGCTTCTGTTGCTGCTGCTACTACTACTGCTACTGCCGCTGCGTCTATAATTGCTATAGTTGTTATTTCTATTATTGTTCTTTTTCTTTTGCGGCAATTCCTTCTCCTCTTTCCCTTTGGCCCACTCGCTAATGCCATCCTCTACTTCTTTCTTTGAAAGAGCATACTTCTTTCGAGAAAAATCGATTATCTCATCCCTAAAAGAATTCTCAATTTTCCCGATTGGCGGAAGCGTCAATGCGGAGAACGGCCTACCCGCAACTCCGTCAATCATCAGTTTTATATATATATCATATTTTGGCAGATTCACGAAATCGCCTGCCTCAAACACCGGGGTAAATTCTTTCTCCAAATATTCCGCATCCTCGGCTCCGATTCTAAAAGTGATTATCGTTCCGGCGTTGCCGAAAACCGCATCTGCCACCATTTCTTCCATCTGGGCAATATATTGATGCGCCAAAACCAGCGACAAACGATATTTTCTGGCTTCTGACAGAATGCTCGCAAACGATTCCGTGGCAAAATTTTGAAATTCGTCAACATACAGAAAAAAATCGTTTCGTTCTTCCTCGGCTATTTCCACGCGCGACATTGCTGCGAGATAGAGTTTAGTTATAACAAGCGCGCCTAAAAGAGTAGAATTCGCCTCCCCTATTCTACCCTTAGACAGATTAACAACTAAAATTTTCTTCTGGTCCATAATCTCCCTCATATCTATTGTGGAACGAGTTTGACCAATAATATTCCTGACTAATGGATTGGAAGAAAATTGCCCAACCTTATTCTGGATGGCTGCTGTCGCTTCAACCTCATAACGCTGAGTGTAACGGGCAAACTCTTGGGTCCAAAAAGCCCTTACCACCGGGTCAGTAACCTGCTCAATCACTTTCTTTCTATAATCGACATCAGACAGCATCCTGTTGATGCAGAGAAGAGTAGAGCCCGGATACTCAAGCAAAGCCAGAATCGCATTATTCAAAATATATTCCATTCTCGCAGACCAAACATCCGGCCAAATTTTCTTAAAAACCCCCATAAGACCAGAGGCAATCAGGTGCCGAGTATTTGGGTCTTTGACCTCCATAATATTAAAACCGACCGGCCAATCAATGTCAGCAGGGTTTAAATAAATCACATCCTTTATCCTTTCCTTGGGGACATAATCCAAAAGCTCTTCGGCCTGCTCCCCATGAGGGTCGACAAAAGCTAAACCATAGCCCTGGCGGATATCTTGAGCCGCCATATTGGCTAACAGCGTGGTCTTACCCATACCGGTTTTCCCGATGATATAAACGTGCTTTCGGCGGTCATCAATTTTAATACCGAATTTTTTATCGGTATTACGGAAATTTGTTATCCCTAAAAAATTTACATATGTATCTTCCATAAATTAGGTTCCCGGTAAATTTATCGGGGGTTCCGCTTTCTTGGCCTCTACTCTCTGAACCATAGGAGCCGGCACCGCAGAACGGCCGACAAAATGAAACATTGTAGCCAGTTCCTCTAAATTTAAAATAAAGGTTTTATCCGGCTTTGGATAATTATACCATAAACGCGCCTGGTACCTTCTAAATAGCTTCCTCTTGCGCATATAGAGTTTGCGGTCATGCAATAACATATTTAAAAATAATGCTCCGTGCTTATGAATTTTGGTGAGGCTTGGCGACCAGGGCTTAAAACTATTAACATTCTCGGTATTAAAGTTGGCAAAAAAAGCCAAAACGTTTTTAAGATTGGCTTTATGCCATTTGTCTTTTTCCCCCAAAATAATAAATCGGATAAATCCTTCAAACATAACCTTGGAAATTTTCTGCTCTATCAGAGAAACTATTTCCCTCTCTCCCGGTGTAAGCTTCATCTCCGGGGGGAGAATCGGTCCTTCTTTTTTTTCTTCCGTAAAATCAGCCGGGGGTTGGCCGGTCAAAACAACATCCAACGCCTGTTTAATTAAAGGATATTGTTTTGTCTTGTTCTTGGAATCATCATTTCTGTAAACTAATTTATTAACTTCCGTCCTTGTCCTGTCTTTGTAATCATTCTCCGCATTGGTAACCGGCTTTATCCTTATCTGAACCCAAATTTGTTCTCCCGGCTTAACCTGGGCCAAACCCTCTAAAAGAGCTGCCAAGGGGTCTATCCTTTTTTCCTCTTTGGCGGCCGGACTTTCCTCAAAAAATTTTGAGTATGTCTTCATAGGATAAATATCGGGCTTGATAAATTCATAATCACAGCCCCACATATCCCATGTTTTATTAGGTATATCCTGCGGAATTTTCAAAGTATAGTCCTCTGCTTCAGTAATTTCCACTTCAGGATACTGCGCGTATATGCTTGATTCTATTAGATTGCGGAGGGCTTCAGGGGTGCGGATATAGAAATGAATATCTCCACCGATGCTGACAACTTCAATTGACAGAGCAACCTGATATTTCCCTTCCCACCAATGCTCCCACCAATCAGGCGGGTCATAAAGCATCCAAAACCCTGCGAAAACCTGTTCCATTGCCCTGAACGGCCTGTCCACTTCAGCTGGCATTTTTAATTCCAGCAACATATTCGGAACGGTTTTAGCATACTCATCCTGCCGCCACTTAATCCACATAAACAAAAACCGCGGGCATAAAATTACAGGTAAAAGAACCCACCACCAAACCTTAAAGATTGCCCAAATAGGAGAAATAATGGCCCAAAAAACCTCCATTGAGATAAGCTAATTATTAATTTAAAGAATGCCTGCCTTGTTTATCTTTTTTGAATAAAGTTTTATCCTGCAAATTAAGAAATACCGTATTCGCCTGAACTTGCCTTTGTTCTAAAATCTTCCGGAGAAGTTCTTCTTTAGTAAGCCCCTGCTTGCTCTGTTTCAACAGCTTAATTAAAACATCCTTTACTGTCCCCGGCTCATAGCCCCATTCTTTCAAGGCATACATCCCTCTGCCCATCAGAACAAATCTTTCGTTTCTGATTAACTCATTATGCACGCTTTCCGGCAAGACCTTTCTGGACACAGAAGGCAATTTGCCGATAAGGTCGGTAATTTCCATAAAATGCAATGGTCGATTTTCTCTTTTCAATACAAGGTACGCCTGGTCCTTGAGCCCCCTCGGTTTAATCTCCGGCCAGTCAACTAACCCATACAAGCCAAAAGGGGATTCAAAAACGAATTTAGAGATATCAATATATGAAACAAGAACCGGAATTTTCATTTCAGAAGAAACTCTTTTCCCCACTTCTTCTATGGGCAGAGGGACGGCTGTATTTTTAAATTCTTTAATCAACGAGCTAAGGAGAATTCTGACCTGCTGAACTCTTTTAGGGTCGGTGGTCCAAAAAGAATAAAAATCATCTGTCTCTTTAAATTTATGAAAGACCTCGCCTAAGTTGAGTAAAAGCAAAACATGATTTTTGAATTTATCTTGCCCCAAATCATCGAGCAATCCCGATTCTCCTCGGACTCCCCCATGCTCATCGAAATAATCGGAAAAATACTGAAACGGCTTCTGAAGTTTACTCCTCTGTTGCTCTCTGACTAATTCAAAAGCATTATTTTCAAGTTGTCTCACTCTTTCACGAGTAATTTTGAGCTGATCCCCGATTGCCTGAAGCGTAAGAGGTTCTTGCTCCGTTAAACCAAAACGCCCCTCCAAAACTGCTCGTTTGCGGGGGTCTAAGTCGTGAAAAATATCATCAATAATTTGTTCGTAGTCTATAACCATACTTTAAAAGAATTAATGGTACCCGCCCAAAACACTAACCTTATTTACTAAAACATTTTCAAGTTATAAAGTCAAGCTTTCTAAGTGCAAAACTTTACAAACATAATGTGTCTTTTCGCGATGTACGATGAATATTCGTTTAAATTAGCGAAATTTTCGTTGGTTAAAGGAGTATACTTGAGCAATTAGGGTACTGGCCAAAAATATTGAAGAATAAGCGCCAAAAGATATTCCGAAAATCAAAGCCAAAGAAAAATAGGTCAAGCTTTGGCCTCCGAAGAAAAATATCGCGAATAAAGCAAGCAAAGTGGTGAAGACAGTGTTGAACGAACGCCCCAATGTCTGATTTAAACTTTTATCAATAACGTCGCCGAATGTCTCTCCCGCACCCCTGATAAGATTTTCCCTGATTCTGTCAAAGACAACCACTGTATCGTTGACAGAATATCCCAAAATAGTGAGCAGGGCCGTCAAGATGGGAATAGAAAATTCAACGCCCCAAAATTTCCCAAGCACAGCAAAAATTCCTATAGGAATCAGGACATCGTGGACCAAGGCCACGACAGTGGCTATGCCGTATTGCCATGATTTAACCGGTCTGGAAATTTTTCTGAATGCGAAGGCAACATAAAAAATGATGGCAAAGATAGAAAAAATGATGGCCTTAGTCGCTCTTGCCTTGCTCTCGTCCCCAACCACCGGGCTTACTGATTCAAAGCCAATTGAACCTTTTTCTATATTCTCCATATTGTAAAAAATGCCGGATACCTTATCTTTCATCTCTTGAGCAACTTCAGGCATTCTAATAATAATTTCATTTTCGCCACTAAAACGAATCGAGAAATCATTTAAACCAAGGTCTGACATCTTGCCCGATAATTCTTGGGCATCGGGTCTTTGGTCGCTATATGTTGCCCTTAATATACTCCCCCCGGCAAAATCCACACCCCAGTTGAGACCAAAAGCCACAATGGCCAAAATACTGGCAATCATTAAAATCCCAGAGAAAAGAAAATATATTTTACTGTATTTTAAAAATGAGAAATGCATGCCTTATTTCCAAATCCATTTAATTTTGCCCAATCTCCCGCGCGAAAAACTGATTAAGAAACTCCTGGTAATAAATATGGCCGAAAACATACTCAAAAGAATACCTAAACATAAAGTAGTGGCAAAACCCTGAACAAAACTCGTGCCAACCGTAAACAGTATTAAACCGATAATAAGAGTGGTGACATTGCTGTCTCTAATTGACGGCCAGGCCCTCTTAAATCCTTCTTCTATCGCATATTCCAATTCCTTGCCTGAATTTAATTCTTCTCTAAGGCGCGCGAATATTAAAACATTGGCGTCAACCGCCATACCTACTGACAAAATAAAACCGCCGATGCCTGCTAAGGTCACAGTGATGGGAAACAGCTTGAAAAGTCCCAACATTAATAGACAATATATCAATAGAGAAATAGCAGACAAAAATCCAGGGAATCTATAAATCAATACCATAAAAATAATAATTGCTAAAAATCCTATGAGTCCCGCTTTAATGCTTTTTTGAAGAGAAATCATTCCAAGAGTCGGCCCGACGGTTACCTGTGAAATCGGTTCGCCAATCGGCACGGGCAAAGCCCCGGCGTTAAGATTGCGAGCCAATGATTTTGCATCATCGGCGGTAAAATTCCCGCTAATCTGGGCATTGCCTCCGGAGATCTTTTCTCTGACTATGGGAGTGGATATAATTTGGCCATCAATGGAAATCGCCAAGGGCATACCGGTAAACTTCTCTGTCAATTCTTCAAAAATTTTTGCGCCTTCTTCATTGAATTGCAAAGAAACAGTGGGCTCCATTGTATTAGAATCAAAAACAACAATTGCTTTTTCAAGATACCTCCCTGTCAAAACGCTCGGTTGAAAAGGATTCTGCAATGTCCCCTCTCCTGTTCCCACCACATTTTGATTGGCGGTTTGTATCTCATTAAAATCGTCCCGCGGTTCCTCAAATTCAAGATAGGGAGTCCTACCGATTTCCTGAATCGCTTGTTCCGGGTCAGTAATCCCCGGAATCCTTACTTTCAAACGGTAATTTGAACCAGATTGGGTGACCTCAATTTCCGGCTCTCTTACACCCAAAACATTTATTCTTCTGTTTATGACATCCCTCAAGCCCTCCATTGCCTGACTTCGGCCATCCGGCTCTATCTGCGATAGGTCCGCCGCATATAAAAGCTCTACGCCTCCCTCAAGGTCAAGTCCCAATTGAAAAGGCCTGTCCCAAAAATGGGGAAAACCCAAATGCGCTTTATTATTTATAAAATCAATCCCTTGATTAAAAAATCTCGGCTCAATGAAGGTAGCCGCGATTATGCCCAAGAAAACGACGGCAATACTGATTAATTTAAAAGATTTTTTTGCCATTTGGCTATTGTAATCACAAAAGCGATTTATGTCAAATTTCGTAAACTAAAACACAGCTATCTAGTCCAGAGACAAAACTCAAAAATAAAAAGCTAAAAATAAATGGCAAGGGATGAGAAAGAATAAGAGAAAAAGAAAGCTAAACTACAACACGCTTTATTATCCGGTAACGGATTTTAATGCTGTGGATAACTTTTTCCAAAAAATTACGAGGCCGGGCCTCGTAGTGAGAATCCTCAATACTGGCGTGGGTTCCCGTGTTTAACAAAAATTACGAGGCCGGGCCTCGTAAAATTAAGAAAAAGAAAATAAGTTTAGAAAGCAGAGAAGATATTAAAAAATTAAGAAAAAAAATTAGAAAAATGCCAAAAACTGTTTATCCTTATATATAACGATATTTGTGTATCAGTTTATATACAAATAAATAAAATTAAGTTTCTGAAATTTCTTAATTTCTTTACCCATTTCTACCATGACAGTGTTTGTATTTAATTGGACGACCGTCCGGATGTCTTGCTCCACAGGGGCAAGGGTCGTTCCTGCCTACTTTATCGCCCGGCCCGGCCGGAGTTGAATTACTATTTACCGTTGTTTGTTGTTGCGCCTGTCGGGTCTGTTGTGTCAAAGAAACATTCACTACTCCTTTTATTATATTCTTTTCAATAAGATTAAATAATTCCTTAAACATTTTGTATCCTTCATTCTTATACTCTACCAACGGGTCCAATTGGCCATACGCCCGCAAACTCACCCGGTCTCTCAAATAATCCATTTCCGTGAGGTGCTCAATCCAAAAAGCGTCAAACATCCGCAAACAGACAAACCGCAAGGCCCTTGGAAATTCGCTTCCCAGCTCTGTTTCTTTTTTAAAAAAATCTTCTTTGGGCTGGCCTTGTTTTTCAAAAATCGCCAGAACCTTTGTTTTTAAATCTTCGTCCGAGGCATCCACTATCTCGTTTCTCTTTTTATAAAAAGAAGTTCGGTGGATGTTCATTACATCGTCATATTCCAAAAGATGCTTTCTGGCGTCAAAATTCATTCCCTCAATTTTTGCCTGCGCGCTTTCTACCGCCCGACTAATAAGCTTTGACTGGATGGGCTGGCCTTCAGGCACGCGAAGTTGTTCCATTAATCTCTTAATCCTATCCCCGCCGAAAATCCGCAATAAATCATCTTCGGCTGACAGAAAAAATTGACTTATTCCCGAATCGCCCTGCCGGCCAGACCTTCCTCTTAATTGGTTATCAATCCTTCTGGCCTCATGCCTTTCGGTACCCAATACCAAAAGTCCGCCAAGTTTCTTAATTTCCTCTGTCTCTTTAATGCCGGGCGGATTGCCTCCAAGGATAATATCCACTCCTCTGCCTGCCATATTAGTGGCCGCTGTTACCGCATCCCTTCTGCCTGCTTGGGCAATAATTTCTCCTTCTCTCTGATGCTGTTTGGCATTTAAAAGTTGATAAGGAACTCCCTGGGTTTCTAAAATTCTACCCAATATCTCATTTTTCTCAATTGACCTCGTGCCTATCAAGACCGGTTGTCCTTTTTGATGGCTTTCTTTTATTCTCTCGACAATCGCCAAAAATTTCTCTTTCTCTGTTTTATAAATTATATCTGCCAAATCTTGCCTTACCATCGGATTATTGGTAGGGACAGCCACGACATCCAGCTTATACACTTTTTCAAACTCTTCCGCGGAAGTAAGAGCCGTGCCTGTCATACCGGAAAGTTTTTTATACATCCTGAAATAATTTTGGAGAGAAATTGTGGCCAAGGTGAGAGATTCGGGCTGAACCGAAAGCCCCTCTTTTGCTTCCACTGCCTGATGCAGCCCTCCCGACCATCTTCGGCCCGGCATTAATCGCCCGGTAAATTCATCCACAATAATTATTTCCCCGTCTTTCACCACATAATCCCTGTCTTTTTTGAATATCACTTCCGCGCGCAAGGCCTGTTCCAGGTGATGCAGATATTTCGCCCCTTTCTCTTCATAAATATTTTCCACACCAAGAATTTTCTCAATCTTTCCGATACCGGCGTCCGTAAGCGTCGCTACTTTTTCCTTTTCATAAATCTCATAGTCCTCATTGACCTTAAGTTGAGGGATAATCCTTGAGAAACCCTCATAAAGATTTGAACTTTCAACATCCGGGGCGGAAATTATTAAGGGCGTTCTCGCCTCATCTATTAATACCGAATCAACCTCATCAATGATGGCAAAATTTTGGCCTCTCTGGACTCTTTGCTCCGAAACTTGAGCCATATTGTCCCGCAAGTAATCAAATCCGAATTCATGATTGGTTCCATATACTATATCTGCCTGATACGCTTCTTTCCGGGAAGCCGGTCTTAGATAACTTTCCACCACCTTAAAACCCCCAACCTCATCTCTTTCCTTATCTCTCTCTGTCTCTTGAGAATTTTCTTTACCTTTTTGGACTTGATTTATGTATTCCGGGTCATATAACAAAGCCGAATCATGGACCAAGCACGCCACCGATAATCCAAGCGCATAATAAATCTGCCCCATCCAAACCGCGTCTCTTTTTGCCAAATAATCATTAACAGTCACAACGTGAACTCCATTGCCCTCAAGGGTATTAAGATAGGCGGGCAAAGTAGAAGCAAGCGTCTTGCCTTCTCCTGTTTTCATTTCAGCGATTCTGCCCTGATGTAAAACAATACCGCCCATCAACTGGACATCAAAATGCCTTTGTTTTAAAACTCTTTTAGCCGTTTCCCGCACTAAGGCAAAGGCCTCTGGCAAAATATTGTCTAAGGTATTATTCCCATGAACCCTTTGTCTAAATTCGTTTGTCTTATTTTTTAATTCTTCGTCTGAAAATCGCTCGAATTCCGGTTCAAGATTATTAATTTTTTCCACCAACGGCCTAAGTCGTTTCAAATATTTTTCATTGTCGTCGCCAAAAACGGCTTTGAGAATGCTCATAGTGTTATTCCAATTTAACACGAGGGGTCAGAAAAAGAAAGAAGGCCTCACCCTGCTGTAAACCAGCAAGGGAGGCCCTATGAACCGTGTCACCCAATGGCGCCAATGTTCACTTGGCTCCATCCTCGCGCGCCTTCGTTGTCAAAGACCTCGAGGATTAGAGTATAGATAGAGCCGGATGGCACCCTTACCCAAATAACCGGAGAGGCGCCGAAATCGTGGTCCGCCCATCGCCAGTGGTAGCTAGCGATTACCCCGTCTAAGTCATATGAGACAGAAGCGTCAAGTTTCCAATACTCGGCAGGAACAAGGATAATCCCTTCCAATATCACTGCCTCCGGCCTAACTCCTTGCCGGAGAATATACACCACTTGCCCGGCCGGTAAATCTTCTTGACTAACTTTAGCAGCTGCCACCGGGCGATGATTAACCGACACCATGGCGGTGGAAGGACTGCTCCTTGAGCCGAACTGATTTGTCACCACCAGGGTCAGGAGATAATCTCCACCCAGAGCGTAGCTATGCGAAATGGCCGACGTTCCTGATGAAACGACCGGCGTTCCATCTCCGAAATTCCACTCAAAATTCGTGATAGCTGTGCCTCCGGGACTATATGAGGAACCGCCGTCAGCCAGAACCGATTGCCCGGGTTGAACACGACCCAAAGTAGAAATCACAGCCACCGGATTTTGGTCAAACAAGCATCCGACCGCCGCCAAAGCCAATCCAACCATTGCCAATAGAACCAAAATCTTCCGCACCATCTCTATCCCTCCTTAAAATTTGTTCACGATTGTTATTCATATAATAGCACAAACAACCACAATAGTCAAATTAAATAACCCTAAGAAAAAATACAAGGGCATTAACAATAGATAAAAACTAAAATTATTTTCCATTACTCTGCAGAGATTCAAACATTTGTTTTAATTCTGCCATCTTCAACTCTCGACCGCCTACGAGCTTACGCCACGCTTCTAATTCTTTTGTCCTCTCTTCCAACACCACTTTGCTTCTGGCGATCTCCTCCACCCTTTCCATCAATACCTTTTTGCTTTCCACAATGTCCCGTGTTCTTTCGTCAATCATTTTTTCTAAAACCTTTTTTTGGCGCTCTTCGGCCAGGGAATAAGCGATAAGCAGAACCCCTATTAATGCGTATGCTGTCAGAATCAATATATTGATTATCCTCGTGGCGATATCCGTCGACAGTAAAACCTTGACCAGGGATATCAAAACAATAGACATTACTAAAACATTGACTAAGGCATTTTTTATCTTAAAAAAGTTTTTGGGAAAAATATTTTTTAGCATAGATACGAATAAAAATTAGCAGATAATCGGCACGAGCAAAATTCATCATCATATTTTGAATATTCTTTTATTTTATCACTTTTGAAAACAACAAACAAAAAATCACTTCTCAATTATAAACATAAACAAAGAAGTGATTTTTTGAACTTGATTTAATTAAATGTTTCTCTAATCTTCCCTCTTAAATCTTTCGCCCCGTAAAATCTCTGTTATGCGAAATTTTTCTTTAAATTTTCTTGCCCATTTTCTGGCTCGGACCACGCGTCTACCTTTATATTTCTTGATTTCTCTCTGAATTTCTTCTTTGGCGGTATTAATGGCTATCCTCAAATCATTATCGCGAGCTACTGCTCTCAATGATTTTTTGGGTAATGATAATTGCACTTCAGCGCGAAAAACATCACCCTTAAGATGATGTTTTGAAATTTTTCCAATTTCAACAAATGCCTCTATCTTTTCCTTTTCCCCGGCAAAAAATTCATCCGGGGCAAAAGCTCCTAAAATTCTATCCAATTCTCCTATTTTATCATTGACCCAAATTACAAGAGCCTCATCTAACTCAATATTTGTAGTTTTGATATTAACTTTCATTGCTTCCTCTCTCTCCTCTTCAAATAATATTTAATTAAATCTTCAGAAGATTTATCTCTTCTTCTTTTTG
>CAYMBW010000006.1:25519-33216 GCA_964388775.1 uncultured Candidatus Saccharibacteria bacterium
CCTTCTTCTTTTTAACCATAGTAGTTTAAGCTTTTAATTATTTAATGAGTATTTAATCGGCCTCCTTTAATATATTTTCTTTCTTTTAAAACAATGTGTCAATGTGGAAAACTTCAGACGATAAAAATTTCTTCTTTTAAATCAATTTGAAATTTATTTTTGATTTCTTTTTTAATTAACGCTATCAATTCTAAAACATCCTTCGCCGTAGCTCCCCCTAAATTGATAATAAAGTTGCAATGTTTCGCAGATATTTGCGCCTTGCCGATGACCCTGCCCTTAAGTCCGGCTTTTTCTATCAGGAATCCGGCCGGGGCGAATCCATTCTTCGCAATTTCCGGATAACCAATTTTTATCTCCTCCGTTAATTCGGGATTTTTAAAAACTGACCCGGCGGAAGGATAATCCAAAGGGTGATGTTTTGCTCGATAATTTTTATACTCCTTAATCTTTTTCTTGATGTCTTCTTTGCTCGCGCTCTCTAATTGGAATTCGCAAGAAAGAATAATCAAATCTTTATTCTTTTTAAAAATACTGGAACGATAATCAAAATGGCATTCTTGAACATTGCACTGCCTGATTTCTTCTTTGGCAGTATCAAAATATTCAACCGATTTTAGCGCATCTAATATTTGTCCGCCAAAAGCGCCGGCATTACCCCTAACCGCTCCTCCGACAGTGCCATATATCCCTGCCGCCCATTCCAATCCGGATAGTCCCGCTCTCTCTGCCATAGCAACTAACTGCGATAGCGGAACTCCCGCATCCACATAAATTATATTATTTTGGGTCTTGGCTTTTACGCTTTGGATTTTTATTACTATTCCGTCAAATCCTCTATCCGGGAATAAAATATTACTTCCTCCGCCTAAAATAAAAAAGGGCAACCTGCATTGTTTAGCTGCCTTGACTGCTTTTAAAATATCCTCTTTATTGTCAGCTACGAAAAAAAATCTCGCATTTCCGCCTATTTTAAAAGTTGAATATTGCGCCAAAGAAATATTCTCCTGTGTCTCTGGCAATAATTCTTTAATATCCATCCGCTTTGAAATTTATAAGTTATTGCTCGCCGTCCCATCGCCGATATTGCCGCCATCTTGTTGGTCAACTATTGGCTGTTGTGGCTGTTGAAATCAGACCTCAACAGACCCTCAACAGGATTGACAAAAAACCCTTTATGGGCCTCCGCCGGTTAACTCTGAAAAACTTTTAAAGAGTGTTGCCGTTATGGCTTGTCCCGCGCGAAAAAACCCTTTATGGGCCTCCGCCGGTTAACTCCAAAAAATCTTTTAGTGAGTGCAGCGCGGAGACCCAATTCCAGTATAGCCCTTCTCTCCATCCAAGACAAGAGGACTACAAAGCACACCATTGTTAGTTGTTAGGGTCGCACCCTAACATCATTGACAATACGCCGATTAAATCAAGATCTGCCGAGATCTGCCGAGATCTGCCGAGATCGTTTCTCGGCAGATTCTCATTATCTCATTTCTGGGTCATTACGAGGCCGGGCCTCGTAATTTTCGTGAAATGTCGGAACCCACGCTAGTATTGAGGATTCTCACTACGAGGCCCGGCCTCGTAATTTTTTGGGAAAAGTTATCCACAGGGCACAAGGCCTAAAGATTATCTAAAAATCATTGATAACTGATCATTGATAACTGTCCTGTTGAATCCTGATTTCAATAGGACAGTTTCAACAGGCCGGTGTGTTGAATCCTGATTTCAACAGACAGAACGAAAAAGCAAAAGACCCCTAGTTTCCAAGGAGTCTTTCGCCGATTTGTTTGGAGTCCCGAATTGCTTCGAGACACTCACTAATTGCTATATTAGCAAACGAGCTCAATATTGTCAAGGATTTTGAGTGTTGTCTTGCTCTAAAATCTGTCGAACCGACGATTCTAACTCCGGATAATATTTTAAGAGTTCGTCTCCTTTCTGGCGCGCCTTCTCCATATCTCCAATTTTTTCGTAAAAAAGTATCGCTGTCTGATAAGAACGAATCACTCTTGGGTCCAAAGAAATCGCCTTTTCGAGCAGGTCAGCCGCTTCATCGTTTTTATTAAGCATTGACTTCGTTATTGCCATTTCCCAATAGCCCTCCTGTTTGGTCGGCGAAAGCCGAAGCGCATCCTGCAAGACCTGCTCTGCCCTTTTTAAAACAACTTCGTTTTTTTCCTTTTGAAGTTCTGCGTATGCATCGTAAACTCTGGCAAGAGTAAGCCGGTTGTAATAATCAAAAGGGGAATTGTGGACGGCCTCCTCTAACGCTTGAGTAACAATTTCAAAATCCCCTATTTCGGCCAACCTCGCTTTTATTAAAGTAAAAATATTGTTGGCTAAATGCTCTCTTATTTGATATAAGCCCATGGGCGAAGAATGCAGGGCCATCTCATAAAAGGGCTTTCTTGCTTCAAAAGTCGGACTTTTCATCACGCCGATTATTCCCGTGCCGGCCCGAGCCGGTTTTATAACAAACGACGATAAAGAAAGGAACAACAAAAACACAATTAAGGGTAAAAATATTATCCTGCTCTTTCTGTTCCTTATCAAAATCGCCCCTTGCGCCGGTATATTATTGTTACAGGAAACAGCGCTGATAAAACCAAAAGTTATGAATAACATCAAAAAGCTGGCCGGCATATCAAAAACCGTAAGATTCTGCGTAAAATGAGCCACCAATATCACAGACGGCACAGCGGCAGTCATAAAGTCCAATTTCTTCCTTCGATAACCTCTCCATAAAATCCAAAAACTGGCTCCGAACATAGACAAATATCCAATTAATCCCAATGCCCCTCCGTTTACTAAATTGTCAAAAACAATATTGTGAGCTCGGTCAAAACGAGTGTCTGCTCCATAAATCTCCGAGAGATAGAATCCGGGGTCAAAATGCTCATGAAAAACAAAAGAAAAATTCTCCGGGCCCCAGCCCAAAATAGGCCTTTCCAAAAATCCCTGCCAGGCGTTTGACCAAATAACTTGACGCGACTTGTTGGCTCTCTCGGAAAGCCATTGCTGAACAGGACTGTTATGCCACAAAAGCAAAGCTGTTCCGGACAGATAAATCACTAATCCAAAAATCAGGCATATTTTTGCAATTAAGCGAATGTTATTTTTCTTGTGCTTCAAGGCCAGATATAATAACAGCAATAATCCTGTTCCTCCGAAAAAGGCCAGAATGGCTGCTCGGCCCGTGCTGAACATTAGAGTCACAAACAAAAAAACAAACCCTGTCGTTGCTATTGTTAAACAGATTTTCCTTGATTCTTTGATAAAGAAAAATTGCAACGTTTTTCTTTTCTTTAATTCAAAAAATGAATAAATAGCGAAGAAAAGATTAAAAAGAAGATAAGTGGCAAGAAAAGAACTGTTGCCGACAGTTGACCCGTTATAAGCGACGGAAAGGCCCTTCACCCCTGTCTTGTCCAGCCAAAACAAAAAACAGACAACCATTGAAACCAATATTGAGAAACTAAAAATCCTCAGCCAAGCATCTTTTTTCAATATTGCCCTGGAAACAACAAAAAAGCCGAAAAGATGAAGCCATATTAAAAGGCCTGACATCCTCTCAAACTTAGACCAGAAACTGCGTGAAGGGTCGGCCCCGAAAACAGTGGCTAATGCCATAATTAATACAAAAGAACCGATGGCGAGAGAAAGAGCATTGCGCTTAGCGCGATATTTGGGAGAGTAAATCATCAAGAAAATTCCGGCGGCAAAAAATATTTCTATCAACGCCATCAAATATAACCCCTTCGGCCCGACAAAAGGAAAAAGAAAATCCCCGTTTACTATAAGAGGAACTAAAAGCATCAAATAGGCGGAGGAATAAAGAATAAAAAGGCAAGTTTTTTCCAAACCGCTAACAGCGCCCTTGGGCTGCTTTTTAATAAACTTTTCGGCTTGCCCGGACCTTCTTATTTTTTTTGCTCTTGATTTCCTGCCCATAAATGGATTTTGAGCGAAAAGGATTGAAATTAGAGAGAGTTTGGTTTAGGATGAAGCAAATGCTCAATCTTACCATTTTCAGAAAAATCCTGCTCTTTTTGGGAGACCTCTCTCTGTTTTATGTTTCCTTGATTATAACTCTTATTATCAGATTTGGTCAAAATCTAACGCCTCAAATATTCTCAAACCATCTCGCCGCTTTTTCTCCGCTGTTTCTCGTTTGGATATTTATCTTTCTTTTTTTTGAACTCTACGAACTTAATATTGCCAATCTCAATAGTTCCTTTCTTGCCCGGCTAAGTTTCGCGCTTTTACTATGCCTGATGGCCGGTGTGATATTCTTTTATTTGTTCCCGATATTCGGACTTACTCCAAAGACCAACCTTGTCGTCCTTACGGCTATACTTTGGCTTCTTATAATCCTATGGCGCAAATTAGCGCTTTATCTTTTTTCCTCGTATTTCCAAAACCGCATTGCCATAATCGGCATTACTAATGAGTCAGAAAAACTCGCCCAGATATTAATGAGAAACCCTCAGCTCGGATATAAAATGATGGAATTAATACTTGCCAGCGATATTGTTGAGCTGCCTCAAAAGATAAAAGAATCAAAAATAAATACACTTATTCTTGCTAAAGACCTTTCTGAAAATCCGGCTCTTGAAAAAATACTTTATCAATATCTCTCTCTAAGAGTAAACCTTCTTGATTTAGCGCAAGCCTATGAAATTATCCTCAAAAAAATCCCCATCGGATTTATAGACCAAGCTTGGTTTTTAGAAAATCTCCAAGAAGGCCAAAAACGATTCTATGATAAGACCAAAAGAATCCTTGATATTTTATTGGCTTTGATATTTTTGGTATTAACCATCCCTTTTTGGCTGATTGTCCCGCTTATTATTAAAATAGGCGACAAAGGACCTGTCTTCTATATCCAAGAACGATTGGGAAAAAATCTTAATAAAATAAAAGTGGCTAAATTCAGAACAATGAAAGAAAATGCCGACTGCTTGGGAGATGATTGGAGTCAGGGCAAAGAAGATATGAGAATAACAAAACAGGGAAGAATATTGAGATATTTTCACATTGATGAGATTCCCCAGATTTTCAATATTCTTTCCGGTAAAATGTCATTTATCGGCCCAAGGCCGGAAAGTTTAAGAAATATCGCTTTTTTGGAAAAAGAAATTCCTTATTATCACTTGAGGCATCTGGTAAAGCCGGGGATTACGGGCTGGGCCCAAATGAATTCCGGGTATCTTAATACATCAGGCGAAATAGGTAATTTGAATGAAAAAATACGCTATGACTTTGAAAAAGTGGAATACGACTTTTACTACATAAAAAACAGGTCATTTATCCTTGACCTGAATATCTTCTTCAAAAGTTTGGGATTGTTCTTTAAACAAGGCCGATAATCAACTAAAAATTTCTTCGTAGCAAAGGGCGACATTAGCAATATTAAATCTCTGCCCCGTGGTTTCAAGCCATTTTTTTATTCTCGCTTGAGCGCTTAAAAGAAAATTATAGTCCGTTATTAACGCTTTCAAAATTAATGCCAACTCTTTTGCGTTGCCCGGCTCAAATAGAAATCCATTATCGTTGTGTTGTATAAACTCTTTGATGGCGGGCAAGGCAGAAGCCACGACTACTTTTTCTGAAAACAATCCTTCAAGCGCAACTAATCCGAAACCCTCGCTAAGCGACGGCACAACCAAAACATCAATTAATTTCAATTGAGCAGGCACATCGCCTGCCATTCCTGTAAATTGAATATTCTCAAGCCCGTTCTTTTTCGTAAATTCTTTTAATTGTTCCCTAAGCTCTCCGTCGCCGACAAGTAATGCTTGCGGCTCGAATCCCTCTTTTTTCAATATTTTCATTGCTTCTAGAAAACAAATATGCCCCTTGACCGGCTCCAATCGTCCGATAATGCCGAAGACAATATTCTTTTCTGCCGCCTTCTTGGCGCCTCGTTTCATATTCTCGGAATCCACGCCATTGTAAATCACCGAAATTTTGGACTCAGGCGCCCTGAAAAAAGAAATCAAAAAATCTTTGGTCGTATTTGAATTGGCGATTATCTTGGTTGCCAAATTAACAGCAAAAATCCTTTTTATAATTCTTACAAAAAAATTTAATCGCTTGACATCATGCTGAATAAAAATTCGCTTTTTCACTCCAACCAGCCAAGCGCTAAAAATGCCTAAAATATCTGATTGGTAAAGCGACGTAATCACTATGTCCGGCTTGTTTTTCTTTAAAAAAATGACTAATCTAAAAGTAGTGCCAAACACGGAAAATATCTTTGCAAAGATATTGGAAAGAGTTCCCCGAGGCCCGGCAAAATAAATAGGCAATCCCAGCTCTTGAAAATCTTTTTCCAAAGGACCGCTCCCCCAAGTGCTTGCTATGGAAATCTGGAACTTATCTCTATCAAAATTTTTAATAAGGTTATAAAGAAACTTCTCTGTTCCCCCGATTGAAAAATTATTCATTATAAATACTATTTTTTTCATGGATGAAAATCTTAAAAAAATTCTTATTATCTCCTCCTACGCCCCGCCGGCCATCGGCGGACCGCAGAATCTCTATAATCTTCTCCGGGATTTCCCGATTAACCGTTATTTTATCCTAACAAGCTTCTATAATATTGACAATCTCTCCGCTCAAAAAGGAACTTGGCTTGATGGCGAATATATTTTTTATGATAATCCAAGGGCCACCAGAGAGGACCGGATAAAAGCTCAAGGAGAAAAAATGATTACCGAAAAAAGTTCTTTGTTAAATAAGTTGAAACATTTGGCGAGAAGAAGCCGGGTCGTAAGAAATATTATAGGAATACCGATAATAACCACTCAAATATTTTGGATTATAAAACAAGGCAAAAAATCAATTAAAGAAAAGCAAATAGATGTTCTACTGGGCTTTTCCGACTATGGCCCGGCTATGCTCGGGACTTACTTTTTGCATAAAATGACCAAGGTTCCTTTCCGGTTATTTTTATTTGATATTTACAAAGGCAATTTTTTCCCTTTTCCCGGAGGCATATTGTCAAAAATATTGGAGCCAAAATTATTTAAACAAGCGGAACAGGTTATTGTTACCAATCAAGGCACCAAAGATTTCTATATCAACCGCTATGGCGGAAACATTGGGGAAAAAATAAAGATAATACATAACGCTGCTTTTCCCGAGCCATATCTTTCCTCTCAAAGCGAATATTCACCGACTCCCCCATTTTCCATTCTCTTTACCGGCCGGATTTACTGGCCACAAATCAATGCCATTAAAAACCTTATTCAAGCAGTGGAGGAAATCAATGATTTGGATTTAAAATTGGACATCTATTGCCCCAACCCCCGCGATTACCTGGATAGAATCGGTATTAAAGAAAGCGACAAAATTAAAATCTCTGTTGCTCCTCCGCAAGATATGCCTAAAATCCAAAGCCAAGCGGATATTTTGTTCCTTCCTCTTTCCTGGGGAACAAAAAGTAATGACATTATAAACACCGCCACGCCCGGCAAGCTTACCGATTATTTAGTGGCTGGTAAGCCGATGCTGATTCACGCGCCTGCCACCGCCTACCTTGTAAAATACGCTAAAGAAAATAATTTCGCTATGATAGTGGATAAAAACGACGTGGAAGGATTGAAAAAGGGCATTAAAACCCTGATTGAAAATCCCGACTTAGCGCGCCAGTTAATCCAAAATGCCAAAAAAACATTTTTTGCCAACCACGACGC
>CAYMBW010000007.1:0-32175 GCA_964388775.1 uncultured Candidatus Saccharibacteria bacterium
AATATCGCTCAATCGTATTCCCTAAATCCCCAAACGTATTGCCCGGTTTTGCTTTTTTAATGGCAATACTCAAACTTTTTTTAACCGCCCTGATTAATTGTCGCGCTTCAATACTTATTTCCCCGACAGGCACGGTAATTGCCATATCGGAAAAATAACCCTTATATATTATTCCGAAATCAAGAGACAATATGTCTCCTTCTGCTAAAACATATTCTGATGGAATGCCGTGCACTATCACTTCATTAACTGAAGTGCAAAGCGTTGCCGGAAAATCATCGTATCCCAAAAATGCGGGTCTCACTTTAAATTTAAAAACAAGCTCTTGAGCGAGCTTATCTAATTCTTCAGTGGTAATTCCCGGCCTAACTGCTGATTTTATCTGTCTCATAATGTCTGCCAGAATTCTCCCCGCCTCTGCCATTATTTCTATTTCTTCTTTCGTCTTTATCGAAATCATTTTATTGCTTCCATAACTTTTTTAAAAACTTCGGCCGGCGTTAACGAGGCATCAATAGAAACAACATCCAGTCCCTTGTCCTTTAAATAACCGACTATGGGGAGAGTCCTTGTTCTATACTCCTCCAATCTAACCTTTATGACCTCTGCGTCGTCTAATTTTTCCCTTTTCATCAGTTTCGAACCATCTAAAGGGCAAATTTTTAAATTCTCGGTCTCTTGATTGAACAAAATGGGGTGCCTCATTAATTCACAAATTCTTCGATGAGAGTTTCTCCAGATTGAATCATCCGGCTCTAATTCAAGCAAAATGACTCTTATATTCTCCTTCCCATAAGAATCCTCCATTAATGGAGTGACTTCCCTTGCCTCAAATAGCGTTCTAGGAGAGCCGGCGATGACAATCCCTTGATTTTCTTCAGCCAATGACCGTATTTTTTCTTTCACCCACAAACTGACCACTGGTGGACTACAAAGTGTTCCTGTCTCCCATAAGCGCTTTTCCTCAAGTAAAGGATACTCTTTGCCTTCTATGACTTCCTTATCGTCCTTAACCGCACCCATTACTTTTTTTTCAATAATTTTGCTTGTCTCAAAATAAAAAAGGCCCAATTTGTCAGTCAAAAGAGTTGCCTGAGTTCCCTTTCCCGCTCCGGGCGGTCCCAAGATGATAATTACCTGCTGATTATTCTTCAATGTAGATTTTTAAACTTTTAATTTTTAACTTTTGACTTTGAATTTATAATGTTTCATACTCTCTCATTTGCAGTTGAGCGTTTATCTGCTTCACCGTATCGAGAACCACTGCCACCACGATTAAAAGAGATGTGCCTCCTACCAAAAAGCTAAAAGTGGCGACGCCCGTAGCTCCTCTGATAAGATATGGCATAATCGCTATAACGCTTAAAAATATCGCGCCGATGAACAGCACCCTATTAAGAATATATGTCAGAAATGAAGCCGTAGATTCGCCGGGCCTTATGCCGGGAACAAATCCTCCCATCTTTTTTAAATTATTAGAAATTGCCTTCGGGTCAAAAGTAACCATTGTGTAAAAATAAGTGAAAACGAAGACCAATATAAAATAGGTTGTACCCCAAGCAATCTGGTGATTCTGAAAATTAGCCACTGCCTTAGCTATTGAGCCGATTGTTCCTCCGACATTAGAGAAAAAACTGCCTATCATTTGAGGGAAAAGTAAAATTGAAAGAGCGAAGATAATCGGAATTACGCCTGCCGGATTAACGTTCAAAGGGAGATAAGTGGCGCCGCCTCCGTAAATCTTATTGCCTCTCACTCTCTTGGCGTATGAAACCGGAATGTTCCGCCTTGCTTCTGTAACTAAAACAACTCCTATAATAATTAAAAAGGCGGCTCCGAAGAACAAAAGATAGCTCGGCAGCTGCGCCGGGTCCCAATTAAAAACGAATTGATAAATGTTTTGAGGGATACTTGCTACTATGCCGGCAAAAATTAATAAAGAAACTCCGTTCCCAATTCCTTTTTCGGTAATCATTTCTCCCAACCAAACCAAAAACATAGTTCCGGCAGTGACGGTAATCAATGCGCTAATCATCATAACCGGAGACAATGCGCCAATGGCTGGTTCTCCGCCGGCGGTCGGTGTTCTTTGGAGCAGATTAAGCATTGCGTATCCTTGCATTATCGCCAAGGGCACAGTTAGAATTCTGCCATATTGATTAAATCTCTGTCTGCCGGCTGCTCCCTCTTCTTTATAAATCTTCTCTAAGGCAGGGAAAATCATTGTTAAAAGCTGAAGAATAATTGTGGCCGTAATATACGGGCCAATTCCAAGCATTACTATGGAAAGTTTAGCCAATGTTCCGCCAGTAAAAATATTCAGGAGCCCAAACATCTGAAACCTTTCGAAAAACCCCGCAAGATTCTGGGCATTGACACCCGGCACCGGTATATTCGCCATCAACCGAAATAATAAAAACATTGCCAAGACAAAGAAAATCTTCTTGCGCAAATCTTTTATTTTGAAGACCTGAATTATTTTTCTAAAATTCATATTCCTTTCCCCTCGCTCCTCCGCCTCCGGCGGACTCGCTCGGGGTCAGTCAAATTAAAAGTTAAAAGTTAAAAGTTTCAGTATTAATTCCAAAGTATCATACTTCTTTACTTTTAATTGCAATTTTGGACTTTGGACTTTGGACTTTGGACTTTTCTACGCTCCCTCCCGCTTTCTTTACCTTTTCCTCTGCCTGCTTAGAAATTTTGCAATTTTTTATAACAAATTTCTTAGTTAATTTTCCTTCGCTCAAAATTTTCACTAAAGGCATTCGTCCTTTAATTTTACGAATTAATCTCTTCTTAAGCAAGACCATTGGGCTTATGACCGCCCTGTCGTCAAACTTTTCCTGAAGAGTTTTAAGATTAATAACCGATATTGGTTCTCCTTTTGAATTAAACCTATATCCTCTTAATTTGGGATATCTTTTAATCAGGCCTCTGATAATCGGTTCGAAATTGTGGCTGGATCTGGACCTTTGCCCCTTCATCCCCCTGCCGGAATAAGTTCCGCGTTTTCCTCCGCGCCCAATCCGCTTCCGGTCTTTCCCCTTATGTTTTGGTTTGATTTGATGTAGCTGCATCTTTTTATCTTCTCTTTTTTATGGTTTTAATCTACTTAAAGCCAACATTGTCGCCTGCGCATTATTCAACTTATTTCTGGTACCCCCTAAAATCTTAGATGAAATATTTTTAATACCGGCTAAATTACAAATAACCCGCACCGTGCCCCCTGCGACTAATCCTCTGCCTGGTCTTTGGGGCCTCAATAAAACTACCGCTGCCCCAAATTTTGCCCTAACTTCATGGGGAATAGTGCCTTTTTTCATAGGCACTGTAAGTAATTTTTTCTTGGCTGCTTTAGTGGCTTTTTCTACTGATTGCGCAACATCCAAGCCCTTGGCGACTCCCACTCCTACTCTGCCATTTTTGTCCCCTGCTACTATAACCGCCCTAAACCTCATCTGCTTGCCTCCGGCAGTCACTCGGACAACCCTATCCAAGCTTAAAAGTTTGGACTCAAATCCGTCTTTTGCAACTTCTTTTTGTCGATTGGTTCTTTGAAACATATAATAATTAGAATTTTAAACCGCCTTTTCTGGCTCCTTCGGCTAATGCCTCTACTCTTCCATGATATTGATAACCCCCTCTGTCAAAAACAACCTTTGTAATTTTTTTCTCTTGAGCCCTCTTGGCTATTAACTCACCCGTTTTAAAGGCAATGCCTATTTTCCCTTTCTCTTTTTTATCTTTTTGAATTTCTATATCTTTGGCCGATATCAATGTCTTTCGAATATCATCATTTATTATTTGAGCATATATATGCCTTGCTGACCTAAAAACACAAAGTCGAGGGCGGTCCTTTTCCCCGCTGACTCTTCCTCTTACCCTATTATGTCTTCGAATTCTTTTAATTCTTTTTTCAATCATATCGGTCGCTTATTTAACATTATGTCTTCACTGCCCCCTCCGCTCTCTTGCCCGCCTTTCTCAAAACAATTTCTCCAACATAGCGAATTCCCTTACCCTTATACGGCTCAGGGGGCCTTACTGCCCTTATTTGCGCTGCCATCTCGCCCACTAATTGCTTGTCAATCCCGGAAACTATAATAATATTTTTTTCAATCGCAAACTCTATTCCTTCCGGTGTTTTGAGCTCCACGGGGTGAGAGAAGCCCATCTCCAATACTAAACCATTACCCTCTACTCTTGCTCGATAACCCACTCCCTGAATCTCCAATTCTTTCTTATATCCCTCGCTCACGCCATGGACGGCATTTGCCACCAACGCTCTTGATAGACCCCAGTAAGCATTGGAGTTTTTACTTTGCTCTTTAATATTAAGTTTTATCTGGTTATCTTGAATATTTGCTTCTATCTCGGGCCGAACTTGAACTTTGAGCTCTCCTTTGGGCCCCTTGATTAGTATATTAATCTCATCTATCTTCACTTCCACTCCTTTCGGGATTTTAATTAATTGTTTGCCTATTCTTGACATATTAATTCAAATTAATTACTACCAAATTTCTGCAATTATTTCACCTCCTAAATTTTGTTTTTTGGCCTCCTGCCCGGTCATTAATCCCCCGGGAGTTGATATAATAATAAAGCCGCCTCCTCTGGATAATCGAATCTTCGCGCTTGGGGCATAAATTCTTTTCCCGGGTTTTGAAATTCTCGTTAAACGGCCTATGGCCGGCTGATTGTCATTATACTTCAAGGTGATTCTAAAAATTCTTTTAATTTTGTTATGTTTTTTCTCTATTTTTTTAATCACCCCTTGTTTTAAAAGAAGCTCTGCTATCCCATATTTCAAATTTGAATACGGCACATCTACGGATGGATGAAGCACTAATTGAGCGTTCCTTATTCTATTTAACATATCTGCGATTGGGTCTGTCATAACACTTCGCTAAGTTAAAAATTAAAAACGAAAAAAGAAAAATTTACCATGAAGATTTTCTTACTCCCGGAATCAATCCCTCGTTTGCCATTTCGCGAAAACATATTCTACAAAGTCCAAATTTTCGCATAAAACCTCTTTTTCTTCCGCACCGGAAACAACGTCTTACAATTCTTGTGCTGAACTTCGGTTCTTTCTTTGATTTTATAATCTGTGATTTCTTAGGCATTGTTTTTTATTGGGAAACCTAATGATTTAAGTAATTCCAGACCCTCTTCTCTGTTTTTAGCGCTGGTCACCACAGTGATTTCAAAACCAAACATTTTTTTGACCCTTTCCGCGCTTATCTCCGGAAATACGATTTGTTCTTTTATTCCTATCGTTAAATTGCCTTCTTTGTCAACCGAGGTTGGTTTCAACCCGGCAAAATCTCTGGTACGGGGCAAAACAATATGGATTAATCGTTCTAATATATCATACATCTTCTGCTTTCTCAATGTTACCATAGCGCCTACTGGTGTGCCTTCTCTAACTTTAAATGCTGAAATTGATTTCTTGGCCTCTGTCAAAATCGGCTTTTGGCCGGTAATCAAAGCCAAATCCTCTAAAATACCCTTATACTCATTCACCGCTTCTTGCTTGCTTTTTCCGCTCACTATTCGCCCGAAACTTGTATTAACAACGACTTTTTTAAGGCAAGGCGCAGCAACAATACTCTTATAGCCGAATTTTTCTTTTAATTTCGGCGCCACTTCTTTATTGTATTTTTCTTTTAATCCTATCATTTATTTTCAACGTTTAAATTACTGCCTGACACTTTTTACAGATTCTTTTCTTCCTTGTATCTTCTGTCCGCGTATAACCTACTTTAGTCGGCTTCCCGCATTTAGGACAAACCAACTTAACATTGGAAACGGAAATAAAACCGAGCTTTTCAACCACCTGGCCCTTTTCACCCTCTTTCTTCGGACGATGATGTTTTTTCTGAATATTAACCCCCTCAACCTGGGCCCTCGCCCCTGAAGACGAAACTTTAATCACCTTCCCGGTTCTTCCTCGGTCATCGCCTGCTATTATTAAAATTGTATCTCCTTGTTTTATTGTTGACATATCATTAAGGCGGGGGTTTCCCGAAAAATTAAATAATTTCACTTGCCAAAGCGGCAATCTTATCAAAACCCTTCTCTTTTATTTCTCTCGGCATCGGACCAAACAATCTTCCCCCTTTGGGTTCTTTTGTTTTGCCTTCAAGAATTACTACGGCATTCTCGTCAAAACTGATATAGGAACCGTCTGAACGTCTTAACGGTTTTTTCTGCCTTACAATCACTGCCCTTGTTTTGTCATGCTTTTTGACAAGCTTTCTCGGCTCTGCTTTCTTCACAGCCACTACTATAATGTCCCCTATTTGCGCGTATCTTCTCCTGCTCCCGCCCAAAACCTTAAAACATTGGACTGTTTTTGCTCCGCTATTATCAGCGACATTCAGCATTGTTTGAACTTGAATCATAGTTTTGAATTTTAAACTTTGGGCTTTGGATTTTGGGATACTATTACGCGCCACCTCTTGCCCTTGCTCAACGGTCTCGTTTCCTCTATCGCCACCTCTTCTCCTGTTTTGCAGTTATTCATTTCATCATGCGCCTTATAGTTCTTGTGGGATTTATATTTTCTTCTGTACTTCGGATGAGTTTTTAATGTCTCAACCTTAACCACAACGGTTTTATCCATTTTGTCAGAAACCACTATGCCCTTCAGTCGTTTTTTATTCATGCTTTTTCTGGTTTAAAAGAGTTAAAGTTTTAGCGATATCTTTTCTTCTGTTTCTCATCTCCTTAACATTTTTAACTTTCCCCGCCGCCAAATCAAATCTTAAAGCGCGCAATTTCTCTCGGTCGCTAAAAATCATTTTTTTCAACTCCGCCTCGCTTTTAATTTTTAATTCTTTAGCTTTCATGCTTGATAAATTTCGTTTTAATTCCAAATTTATGGCCTGCTCTATCAAACGCCTCCCTGGCCAATTCCTCGCTGATGCCCGCTATTTCAAAAATAACCCGTCCCGGCTTAATGGAAAAAACATAATGGTCCACCGAACCCTTCCCTCCGCCCATCGGAACTTCCGCTCCTTTGGTGGTAACCGGCTTATCAGGAAAAATCCTTATCCAAAGCCGTCCGCCTTTTTTAAGATACCTGATAATCGCTCTTCTGGCTGCTTCAATCTGCCTTGCTGTAATCCACTTTGGCTCCATTGCCTTTAGCCCGAAATCACCGAAGGCCAATTCTGTTCCTCGAGTATCAATCTTTCTGTCTCTATTTCTGCCCTTATGCCATTTTCTGTGTTTTACTTTTTTAGGATATAACATATTTTTTATTCAAAGACCTCTCCTTTATAAATCCAAACTTTTACTCCTATTGTGCCGTAGGTGCAATTTGCTACCTTAAGACCATAATCAATATTGGCCCTAATGGTCTGTCTGGGCAATCGCCCTTTCTGTAACCATTCTGTTCTGGAGATAGACGCGCCATTAAGCCGTCCGGAGACTTGAACCCTTATCCCTTGCGCTTCTTTATACCCCATAACCATAGATACCGACTGCTTCATTATTTTTCTGAAAGGCATTCTCTTCTCTATCCTTTGGGCTATCCATTGGGCTACCAATGGAGCGCTTATCCAAGGATTTCTAATTGATTTTATCTCAATCTTTAACGCTTGTTTCTCGTCTAATTGCCCCTTAAGAATCTTCTTCTGGAATAAACTTTTTAATTCATCCACTTGTTGTCCCCCTCTGCCGATAATTAGACCGGGTCTGGAAGAATTAATTACTATGCCGACTCTATTCGGAGACCTTTCAATCTCAACCTTTTCAATGCCCGCATCTTTAAATTTATCCATTAAGAAAGTTCTGATTTTAAAATCCTCCTCCAAATATCTTGAGGGATTTTTATCATCAAACCATCGCGAATCCCAATCGGAGGTTTCTCTTAATCGAAATGCTTTTGGGTGAACTTTATGTGACACATTCCTTCGCTCTCGCTCCCCCTCGCTTCGCTCGGGGTTCGCTCAAGCTCGGTCAAGTTAAAAATTAAAAATGAAAAATGAAAAATTATTTTTTCGTTTTCTGTTTTACGCTTTGCTCTTCCTTGCTTTTCGTTTTCTGTTTTACGCTTTCCGTTTTACGCTTTTCGCTTTTCGTTTTGCTCTTTACGCTCTCTTGTTCTGAAAGGACAAGGGTGATGTGGCTCGTTTTCTTCTGAATCCCATAAGACCTGCCCATAGACCTCGCTCTCCATCTCTTCAATTTCGGTCCCTCATCCACGGTAAGCTTAATAATTTTAAGATTTTTATCTTCTATTTGAAAATTATTTTTAGCATTAGCAATGGCGGATTGCAATAGTTTCGCCATTGGGCCTGCTGCTTTTTTGTTGGTATGCTCTAAAAACACTAAAGACCGAAGGGCATCCTTTCCTCTAATCAAATCCGCCACCAACCGGACTTTACGTGGAGCGATTCTCAAATGATTTAATTTTGCGCTAATTTCTTTTTCCATAATCGTTTTACTTCTTGTTTTCTACAGATGCCTGGGGTTTGCTTTGGCCTTCCAATTCTCTCTGCATTCTTCCTCCATGCCTTATAAATTTGGTTGTCGGAGAAAATTCTCCTAACTTATGGCCTACCATATCTTCTCTCGCTTGAACAACAATGAAGTCCTTGCCATTATGAACCTCAAAGGCAAATCCTACCATCTCCGGGGCAATGACACAGGACCTTGACCAAGTTCTTATTGCGGTCTGGTCCCCGGCTTTCAATTTCTTAACCTTTTCCATCAATTTCTTATCTATATACGGACCCTTTTTAAGTGATCGTGACATAATTTTAGCATTACTTGCGTCTTTTAAGAATAAATGTGTTTGTGTGTTTTCTCTTCCTGGTCTTCTTCCCTAAGGCGGGTTTGCCCCAAGGTGTTTTTGGATATTTCAAACCAATCCCCGTCCTGCCCTCCCCGCCCCCATGCGGATGGTCATGAGGGTTCATAGCAGAACCTCTCACTGTCGGTCTCCTCCCCATATATCTCGCTCGTCCGGTATTACCTATTGTAACATATCTGTGTTCCGGCCGAGACAAGGCGCCGATAGAAGCAAAACATTCTTTGTGCAACTTCCTCATCTCTCCAGATGGCATTTTAATATGAACATACTTGTCTTCATTGCCGAAAACCTTTGCTGAAGAACCGGCTGCCCTGATTAACTTCCCCCCTCCGCCGGGCAGAAGTTCCGCATTGTAGATGTCTGTGCCAATTGGTATATTTTTCAGTTTTGTCCTGTTCCCGGGTCTCAACTCCGCATTCTCGCTTGTTATCACAGTATCTCCTCGCTTCAGCCCTTGGGGCGCTAAAATGTACCTCTTAACCCCGTCGCTATATTTAATAAGCGCGATAAAAGCGGTTCTATTCGGGTCATATTCCAAAGTAATGACTTTTGCGGGCATATCTAATTTCTTCCGAGCAAAATCAATAATACGATAAAGCCGTTTCGCTCCTCCTCCCCTATGCCTTACCGTGATTCTTCCCTGTGTGTTTCGACCAGCCCTCTTTGCTAATTTTACAACCAAACTCTTCTCCGGCCTCTTTTTGTCCAAAGCGGAAAAATCCTCTATCGTCGCATGTCGTCTCCCCGGAGTTGTTGGTTTATATTTTTTCATAATTAATATCTTCTTTGATGTGAATACTGCTTTTGAACTGCGTCTCGAGGTTGAGTTTCTATTTCGGCAGAACCTCTATTTCTTGTCCTTTTTTAATTTTAATAATCGCTTTTTTATAACCGCTTTTGAATCCCTGCACTTTCCCTATCCTTCTCTTCTTCCCCGGAATATTTATGATTCTAACACCCTCGACGTCTACCTCATAAATATCTTCAATTGCCCGCCTCACCTCTATCTTATTAGCGCTCTTTGAAACAATAAAAGCGTATTCGTTTTTCTCCGCTAAAAAAGTCGCCTTTTCCGTGACATGGGGCTCGACCAAAACCTTCCAGGCCAAGCTATTCGGCTTAACCGACTTCTTCGGCTTAACGATTTTTTTCTCTTCTGTCTTTTGCTTCGGCTCCATGGCCTCTTCCTTTTTTACCGCCTCTTTTTTCTCTATTTTCGGCGCAACTTTAACCTTCGGTTTTCGAACCGCTTTTTTCGCAACCGGCTTTTCTTTCTTTTCCTCTTTCTTTATTTCCGGCTTTGCCTTCTTTTTAAAAATATCAAAAACAGACATATTATTTAAGTAAACAACTCTTTTATGGTCTTAAAAGAATCCTGCAAGAAAATCAAGCGCTGGGCAGATAATGCGTCTAATATGCTCAAATTACGCGCTTCAATGACATTCACCTTCGGGATATTCCTTACTGCCCTTACTAATTTGTCGTCCTTTTTGTCTAAAACAATAAGAACGCTTTTACGCGCTCTCTTTTTCCCTTTTTTCTGCTCGGGATAAACTTTATTTAATAAATTCGTTAATGTTTCGTTAACGATTTTTGTCTTTGGCTCTGTAATAGTCAAACTATCAATAACTAAAATTTCTTGATTTTTAGCTTTATCAGAAAGAACAGAAAGCAAAGCTACTTTCTTCATTCTCTTGGAAACAATCATTTTAAAATTCCTCCTGTTGGTAGGGCCAAAAGTAACACCTCCGCCGACCCATATTGGAGAACGGGTAGAACCGTGTCTTGCTCTGCCTGTCCCTTTCTGTCGCCAGGGTTTTTTCCCTCCTCCACTCACCTCTGACCGGTCTTTGGCATGAGCAATCACCTGCCTCTGGTTTGATTGCATACTAACAACCGCCTGATGAATCAGGTCAGGGTTCGTTGCTCTCCCAAATACTTCCTTGGGCAATTCCATCTGCCCGCTCTTTTCTCCTATTGAATTATAGACATCAATCTTCATATATTTCCACTAAAATTCCTTTTCTGCCCGGAACCGCTCCTTTCAAGGCAATCTGGTTTTTTTCTTTGTCAATTTTCACTATTTCCAAATTTTTAACCGTTATTCTTCCTCCCCCCATCCGTCCGGGCATCCTCTTACCCTTCCATACTCTCTGAGGAAACGCAGAACCGACTGAACCGATTGTTCTTGACTCGTGTTTGGTTCCATGGGTCTTATTTCTACCGGAAAAACCCCACCTCTTCACGCCACCCTGGAATCCCTTTCCTTTGGAAAGAGCAGAGACCTTCACTTTGTCTCCTTCCTGAAAAACACTCACATCTATAATATCGTCTTTCTTTACTTCTGTTTTTTCGGCGCCGATTCTGAATTCTTTCAAATAAACAAACGGTTTTGCCCTTTTGCTTTTCGTTATTTTCTTTTCTCCTAATTTTTGGAGACCAATCTGGACAGCGTCATAACCATCTTTTTCCTTAGTTATTAATTGCGTAACAGAACAAGGCCCTGCCTCAACGAGGGTCGCTGGAATAACCTTGTTATCCTTCCATATCTGTGTCATCCCTATTTTCTTGGCAAGAATAAATTTTTTCATATTGCCTTTTCAACAAAATACCGGGCGCTAACCCCGGTATTTTGTATTTGTTTTTGGATTAGTGAAAACTTTTGATGCTATATATTTTTTGCCTTATTCTCCATATTAATAAATGGCTTGTAAAAGATAAAATTAATATCTTCTTGTCTTTGTCTCTTGATTGTCTATGGCTGCTAAATCTTAATCTGAATATCAACTCCTGTCGGCAAATTCAAATTTGTCAATGACTCTACCACTTTTTGGTCTGAATCCAAAATGTCTATCAAGCGCTTGTGGACCCTTACTTCAAACTGTTCGCGCGCGTCTTTATGGACAAAGCTCGAACGGTTAACCGTGTATTTTTGAATCTCTGTCGGTAATGGAACCGGTCCGCAAATTTTGGCGCCGTATCTCAAGACCGTCTCGACTATCTGCCGAGCGCTTTTATCAAGCACTTTATTATCATATGCTTTCAATTTAATCCTGATTTTCGTCGGCGCTTCTATTGTCTTCTCTTTCTTAGTGGTAGGCATCTTTTAAAGAACTATTACTTCTTTTATTTAATTATTTTAGTCACCACTCCAGAAGCAACGGTCCTCCCGCCTTCTCTGATAGCGAATCTCTGTTTTTCTTCCAAAGCAATCGGTGATATCAATTTAACTATTAAATTTGCGGTATCTCCGGGCATAACCATTTCCGTGCCTTCGGGTAATATTACATCTCCTGTAACATCAGTGGTGCGAATGTAAAACTGGGGCTTATACCCTTTGAAAAAAGGAGTATGGCGGCCTCCTTCCTCTTTTGTTAAGGCGTATATTTCTGTTTCAAAATCAGTGTGAGGAGTAATACTCCCCGGTTTTGCCAAAACCTGTCCTCTTTCTACGACCTCTTTCTTAAGCCCTCTTAACAAAATACCGACATTGTCTCCTGCTCTTCCTTCGTCCAATATCTTGTTGAACATTTCTATGCTCACTGCTGTGGTTTTGGTAGTCGGATTAATCCCGACAAGCTCTACTTCCTCTCCCGGTTTGACAACCCCTCTTTCAATTCTTCCCGTGGCTACTGTGCCTCTTCCCTCTATGGAAAAGACATCTTCAATCGCCATAAGAAACGGCTGGTCTATCGGCCTCTTCGGTTCAAGTAGATATTCATCTAATGTCTTAGCCAATTCTAATATTGGTTTAGCTGCCTCGTCATCTGCGGAAGTAACCTCTAACGCCTTCAAGGCAGACCCCCTGATAATCGGTATTTCATCTCCGGGATAGTCATACTTCTTCAATAATTCTCTTATTTCTGACTCTACCAATTCAATCATTTCCGGGTCGTCAACCGCGTCACATTTATTAAGGAATACCATAATGGCCGGCACTCCTACCTGGCGAGCAAGCAAAATGTGCTCTCGGGTTTGAGGCATAGGGCCGTCAACCGCGGATACAACCAAAATTGCTCCGTCCATTTGGGCAGCGCCGGTAATCATATTTTTGATATAGTCGCTATGGCCCGGGCAATCAATGTGGGCATAGTGTCTCTTCTCTGTCTCATATTCAACGTGCGCAATGTTGATGGTCACGCCTCTGGCCTTTTCTTCCGGGGCGGAATCAATCTGGTCAACGCCCTTTTCAGAAGCCCTATAACCCTTTAAATGAAGGACTTTCAAAATTGCGGCGGTTAATGTTGTCTTGCCGTGGTCCACATGACCAATTGTCCCCACATTAAGATGAGGTTTTGTTCGCTCAAATTTTTCTTTTTCAGCCATATTTTTACTTACTAAATGTTAATTATAATTTTTTACTAATTGTATTAAATATATTACTCAAATACGAAAAAAAGTCAACCCCCTTGAGTATAATATAACCCAAGTGAATTTAGAATAGCATTAAAACGGCAAATCTTCAACTGTTAATTCTTCCGCGGGCAATTCTTCTTTTGCCAGCATTTCCGTGCTTTGGTTGATTCTCTCCTTTTCATCAAACACATTGCGGACTTCCTGTTTCTTCCTCTCAAGCGGCATTTTTTGCTGATGTTCTCCTTCTATTCTCGAGATAAGTAAAATCGGCTCGTCATTCTCCACAATAATGACTTTGCCTCCTTCCTTATCTATTAACTTTTTAATCTGATTAAGGTCCATATTGATATTAATTATTAATGATAAATGATTAGTGATTAACTCTCCCTTGCCTCTATTATCTGCTGGGTAATATTATGAGGAATCTGCTCATAATGGCTGAACTCCATGGTAAAAGCGCTTCTGCCGTGAGTCATAGACCTCAATGAAGTCGCATAGCCAAACATTTCTGCCAAAGGGACAAACGCTTCGACCACTTTTATGGAAGCCCTTTCAAAGCTTTCCTTTATCCTGCCTCTCCGGGCGTTCAAGTCGCCGATAATGTCTCCAAAAAATTCATCAGGGATGCTCACCTCAAGACGCATAATCGGCTCAAGTAATATCGGCTTAGCTAATTTGGCTGCTGCTTGGAACGCCATTGACCCTGATATTTTAAAAGCCGATTCTGAAGAATCCACTTCATGAAAAGAACCGTCATATAGTGTCGCTTCCACATCAACTATGGGATAACCGGCTAATATCCCCCTGTCCAAGGCCTCCTCAATCCCTTTGCGGACAGCCGGAATATACTCCTTAGGAATAATGCCTCCTTTGATTTCGTCAACAAACAAGAATCCTTCGCCTGATTTCCTCGGCTTGACTCTCACCCAAGTATGCCCATATTGTCCCCTGCCTCCGCTTTGCCGAATATATTTTCCTTCTGCCTCCGCTTCTCCTAAAATTGTTTCCTTATAAGCAACCTGGGGTCTGCCCACATTGGCTTCCATCTTGAATTCTTTCTTCATTCTGTCCACTAAAATTTCCAGATGCAATTCTCCCATGCCAGAAATAATTGTCTCTGCCGTCTCTTCGTCTGTTTTAATTTTAAATGTCGGGTCTTCCTCTGCTAATTTTTTCAAAGCCAATCCCAATTTCTCTTGGTCAGCTTTCGTCTTCGGTTCAATCCTGATAGAAATTACCGGTTCCGGAAAAACAATCTTCTCTAACACTATCGGATGTTCCGGGTCACAAATCGTATGACCGGTTTCCACATCTTTTAATCCAATGGCTGCCGCTATGTCCCCTGCGTTCAATTCTTGAACTTCTTCCCGGTGATTAGCATGCATTCTTACCATTCTGCCGATTCTTATCTTTTTTCCATTAGTGGAATTTAGCAAAGCTGTGCCCGGAATCAACTTCCCGGAATATATGCGAAAATAAGTAAGAGCGCCCACGAAAGGGTCGGTGGCAATTTTGAAAGCAAGAGCGGCAAACGGTTCGTTGTCGTTCGGCTTTCTTTCAATTGTCTCTTCGGTTTTCGGGTCTTTCCCCCGAATTGGAGGAGCATCAATCGGGCTTGGAAAATAATGGACAACCGCGTCCAATACTAATTGAATCCCTTTGTTCTTTAACGCGGAACCGCAAAAAACAGGAATCACTTGATAATCAATCACGCCCTTTCGAATGGCTCTTCTTATCTGGTCAACGCTGATTTCTTTTCCCTCCAAGTAATGTTCTAAAAGTTCATGGTCTTCGGCTGCCACCTTCTCAAGCATCTTTGTTCTCCATTGTTCTGCTCTTTCTTTCATATTATCCGGGATATCTTCTACTATTACATTCTCTCCGTGCTCTCCTTCAAATTTAACGGCCTTCATGGTAATCAAGTCAATAACTCCGGAAAAATTGCCCTCCTGTCCGATGGGTATTTGCACAGCCACAGCATTAGGAGTTAATCGTTCCCAGATTGTTTTCAAACTATAATCAAAAGAAGCTCCCATTCTGTCTAATTTATTAATAAAACAAATTCTTGGGACTTTGAATTTATCCGCCTGATGCCAGACCGTTTCCGATTGCGCTTCCACTCCGGCCACTCCATCAAAAACAACAATTGCGCCATCAAGCACCCTTAAAGACCTCTGGACTTCAGCGGTAAAATCAATATGTCCGGGCGTATCAATTATGTTTATTTTGCACTCTCTCTCTTTGTTCTCGCCGTCTTCCGTCGGATGCCAAAAGCAAGTGGTGGCAGCAGAAGTAATCGTGATGCCTCTCGCTCTCTCTTGCTCCATCCAGTCCATAATCGCCTCTCCTTCGTGGACTTCCCCTATTTTATGAGAAATGCCTGTATAAAATAAAACTCGCTCGGAAACGGTGGTTTTCCCGGCATCAATATGAGCAATGATTCCTATATTTCTATATTGTGCTACTGGAAATTGACGCATACTAAAAAAATTAAAAGTTAAAAGTTAAAAGTTAAAAGTTTCAGTATTAAGTCCAAAATATTTTATAATTAAACTACCTTAGATTTTTATATGATAGTTTAATTTCAAGGTTCTGCGAGCGGAGCGAACAGGTTCTTTAGACCGAAGGTCGCAAGCGTTCTGCGAGCGGAGCGAGCAGGTTCTTACTTTTTTATTTTTAACTGCAATTTTTGACTTTGGACTTTTAACTTGACTGAGCCCGAGCGAAAGCGAGGGCGAAGGAACTTACCATGCGAAATGGGCAAATGCTTTATTAGCTTCTGCCATTTTATGGACATTCTCTTTCTTCTTGACGGCATTGCCTGTATTCTCCGCCGCCTCCATTAATTCTTTCGCTAACTTTTCGGCCATTGACCCCTTACCGCTCTTGGCTGCTTGAATCATCCATCTCATAGCTAAGGCCACTCTTCTTTCTTTCGAAACTTCAATAGGCACTTGATAATTTGCTCCACCGATTCTTTTCGACTTTACTTCCAAAACCGGAGAAGCGTTCTGAATCGCTTTCTCTAAAAATCCAATCGGCTCTTGTTTTGTTTTTTCTTTTATAATATTCAATGCGCCATAAACTATTTTGCAAGCAATAGATTTTTTTCCTTTCCGCATTATGTAATTAATAAACCTGGCAACGGTAATGTTGCTATAAATCGGGTCCGGTTTGACTGTAATGAATTTTTTCTTACTCATAATTGATATTATCCTTTATTACGATTGTTTCTTGGCTCCATATTTACTTCTACTTTGTTTTCTCTTTTCTACTCCGTTGGTATCCAAAATTCCGCGGACAATATGATATCTCACGCCTGGCAAATCTTTAACTCTTCCGCCCCTCACTATAACAACTGAATGTTCCTGCAGATTATGGCCTTCGCCGGGGATATAAGCCGAAACCTCCATCCCGTTGCTCAAACGTACCCTTGCTACCTTTCTCAACGCAGAGTTCGGTTTTTTGGGCGTAACCGTAAAAACCTTAATACATACTCCTCTTTTAAAAGGAGAATTATGTTTTCTCGGCCTGTTTTTAATAGTGTTAAAAACAAAAGCCAAGGCAGGCGTTTTATCTTTTGAGGGCTGCCCCTTTCTTCCCTTTTTAATTAATTGATGAATTGTTGGCATAATCGCTTGCCCGCCTCGGGTGGGCTATGCTCAAATTAAAAAATAAAAATGAAAATGAAAAATTAAAAACAAATACAATTCTGTGTAGGGTTTAAGTTAGCAGAACAAAAAATTTTTGTCAAACATAAACTATATAGGAATTCCTGTTATAAACTTCATAAGCCATAAAACCACTTGAGCAATATATTGAAAAAAGAAAACAATCAGGAACACTAACAAAAAGAATCCATACTTAACCAAAAACATTTTAAGCGCTACCGCCCTCCTGCCCAAAAAAACAAAAAGGATATGCGAGCCGTCAAGGGGCGGAATCGGAAGCAAATTAAATACCGCTAAAATTAAATTTATCTGGACAATATACAAAAAAACCAAACCCACACCGGATATTGAATAAATTATCGGGAAAAACCTTAACGCCAAGCCGAAAATCAGGGCTAAAGAAAAATTGGCAATCGGACCGGCCGCTGCGACTTTCGCGCTTCCGTATTTTTGGTCTTTAAAATTATAAGGATTAATCGGGACCGGTTTTGCCCATCCAAAAATAAATCCGCCCATGCCGGCTAACTTCATGAGAACCAAAAATCCGGGCAAAAGCACTGAGCCAATCGGGTCAAGATGTTTCAAAGGGTTTAGAGTTAACCTCCCTGCCCTCTTTGCTGTAGAGTCGCCTAAGGCAAAAGCGACCCATCCATGGGCGACTTCGTGAAAAACAACCGAAAAAAGGAATATAGTAATAACAATTAATAGTTCTATTATTGCCATGAACTCATAATAAAGGATTCAAGATAAATTATCAATGCTCTTGCCAAAAGAAAAAAAATAAATTACACTAAAGTTCGGAAACAGAGAATAGAATTAAAACATACATAATTAACAGCGCTTTAAATATGAGCAAAGTTTGTAAAATTTGCGGAAAAGGGCCGGTGATGGGACGAAAGTACAACAAGCTGATGTCGAAATATAATCCCACTCCCAAGGTCTCCAAAAAACCCAATCTCCAATGGGCGACATTGGAGTCAGGGGAAAGAATTAAAATTTGCACCCGCTGTAAAAAAACCCTTTTAAAGAAAAACAAAGGCAAGTAATTTACTCTACTGCTTGCGACAACAAAAGGAGTGGCCACGGGGGATGGTTCAGTAATAGGATGTGCCAAAAATCGATTACGGGGGATGGTTCAGTAATAGGATGTGCCAAAAATCGATTACGGGGAATAGTCCAGTGGTAGGATGCGCACATGGGGTGTGTGCGGCGGGAGTTCAATTCTCCCTTCCCCGACAATATAATGGATTACTCGCCGTTACCGGGTAACAAGAAACAAAGAATAACTTTCTGCTCCCCGACCAAAAAATCCGCCTTGAGCGGGTTTTTGGTAATGGAAAATATGAGGGGAGAATGGATGAATCCACCTCCCCTGTGAATCAGTAGGCATATCTATGCCCTAAATGAGTATCACCACGGCCATTAGGCCTTTCAAATCTTTGGGCGATACTTATTCCTTCATGCCGCCCGGAACGTTGGTGCGCTATCCGGGATAGCTCCTCAGAAGTTGAGCGCCTGCTCGTTTCCCTATCAAGAGATTTACCGTAGGCTTCATTCCGACCATAAGCCCGAGAACTCATCGCAAGCACTATTGCGTTTTTCATTCCTTGTTACCCCCTTTTGAGATTCCTTAAACTCTGAATTATTTCAGGGACTAAGGAAAGAAAATGGAGGTAGAGGGGCAATCCGAGAAAAACGATTTTTCTTTTTCCTCGGATTGCCCCCGGAGGGCGGGAGCAATCAATTGTGAAATGTACTATCGTACGATTATACTATATCATACTACTCACCACTTGTCAATAGTTTCATAATTTCTTTTAAATCATTCCCCACATAATCAGTAGAGTGCGATATTTGAAGCGAACCATCTTTATACCTTGGTATGATATGAAAATGGATATGGTCCACTTCTTGACCGGCTATGCGGTTATTGTTTTGTAAAATATTAATTCCCGCAGCGCCAAGCTTTTCTTTGACTAAAGCCGATATTTTCTGCACTGTTAAGATAACATCCGTTAATGTCTCGGTATCCGCCTCGAGAATATCGCGAGTATGTTTTTTGGGCAGGACCAAACAATGTCCCCGGCTCCAAGGATGAATATCTAAAAAAACATAAACCTTTTCATCTTCGTATATTTTGTATGAAGGGATTTCTCCTTTTATTATTTTGCAAAAAATACAATCTTCCATATTTTTTTCTATTATTTTTTTGTCCTCGCCCGCTCCCGTCCTCCCTGCTGGAGAGGGCGGGAGCGGAGATAGAAATTTTCAATAATCAATGATCAATTATTAATGATTAGTGATTTTTCCACTCTCTCCGCATACTCTCCTGTCCGGGTGTTAACTCTTACAATATCCCCTGCTTCAATAAAAAGCGGGGTCTTAATTTCCGCGCCTGTTTCCAAAACCACGACCTTAGTCCCGCCTTGGGCGCTGTTGCCTTTAATGCTTGGCGGAGCTTCCGCCACTTGCAGGTCAACTTTTATCGGCAACTCTATTCCTTTAATTTCGTTATTAAAAATTATTGCTCTCACCACAGCCTCTTTCTTAAGGAATTTCTTTTCTTCTCCCAGTTTTAATTCCTCAAGCATCGTTCTTTTGGCCAGGTCATTGGGGTCGCAGAACCAAAATTCTCCCCGGTGATTATAAAGATACTTTAACTCGCGCCAGTCAATGTCCGCTTCTTCAAATGAATCGAGGGGCTTGAAGGTTTTGGCAATAATTTTGCCATTGACAAGATTTTTGATTTTTGTTTGCAAACTGCTTCCTCCCCTGCCCACGTGAGTGTGTTTGAATTCTAAAACTTGATACGGCTGGCCTTCAAAAATAAAAATAGTACCTGTCTTTAAGTCGTTTATGGAAAGCATAATATTTATTTATTTCGCTAATTCTATTATAAGAACCCGCCTCGCTAGCGCTCGGCAGAACGCTTGAAATTGAACTTGTCGTATATTTTATTAATGTAATTCAATTATTCCTCCGCCAAGACAAACTTCGCCTTTGGGCAAACCATAAAAAACAGCTATCTGACCCGGAGTAACCGCTCTCTGCGGTTTTTCAAACACCAATCGCCATCTGCCGGAGAAATTGCCTGTGGAATGTCCTTCTTTAATTAAGGTCGCTTTGGCTAATGGCTGCCTGAATCTTGTTCTCGCCAAAACTCCAATCCTTGCCTTAGGCAATGCGTCGGAAATGAAATTTACGCCTGACAGTTCCAATTCTTTGGAAAAAAATTCTTTATCGTTACTATCCTTACTCACTATTAAATTATTCCTTTTTGGGTCAAATCCCACTACCCAAAAAGGCCCGCCTGCCAAATTAATTCCTTTCCTTTGCCCTTTTGTATAGAAATGAAGTCCCTTATGCTCCCCTAAAAAAACTCCTTTGACATCCAATATCTTGCCCGGTTTAATCCCGATATTTTCTGCCAGAAAATCAGATAATGATTTCTCTTTGACAAAGCATAAATCCTGGCTCTGGCGCGCAAGGTGCCTGATTTTTTCTTTTTTTGCTATCTGATAAACCTCTTTTTTAGTCAAATCGCTTAAAGGAAAAATTATTTTGGAAAGTTGTTTTTGGGAAAGAAACGCGAGAAAATAGGTCTGGTCTTTGTCTTTATCTTTAGGGCAACCAAGCTGATATTCTTTTCCTTTTTTTATTTTTCTTGCGTAATGCCCGGTAGCGACATAATCCGCCTTCCTCTGTCTGGCAAAATCAAGAAGGGCCGGTATTTTTACAAGTTGATTACAAAAAAGGCAAGGGCTCGGGGTCTTATTCTCTTTCAAAGTTTTTAAAAAATATCCGATAACCCGTTTTTTAAAATCGCCCGAGGCGTCAATGATATGATAAGGAACTTTATATTTCTCGCAAATTCCTTTCGCTGTTTTGCGCGCCTCTTCGGATAAATTAAGGTCTAAGCTTATTGCCTCAACATCAAAGCCCTGTTCTTTCAAGAGGAACAAGGAAACCGCAGAGTCAACTCCGCCGGAAATGCCGGCTAAAACTTTTTTATTTTTTCCCTTAATCATCTTCGCCATGAAACTCTTCTTCCTTTTTTATCCAATCGCTGTATTTTGCTTCAATCTGTCCCCTCTCTGTCTCTAAGACCTTATGCCTTTTTCCAAGCTCATCGGGAATTACTTTCTTTTTCTTTTGCAAAAAATCATAAATCGCTTCATGGAGCGCATCTATTGCCAAGACCGAACAATGAATCTTGATGGGAGGAAGCCCCCCCAACATATCTATAATCTCTTGTCTGGTTATCCGCAGGGCCTGTTCTATCGTCTTGCCTTTAACCAACTCGGTAATAATACTGCTTGAAGCCAATGCGGCTATACACCCGAATGTTTCAAAACTTATATCCTCAATAATATCCTCCCTTTTTTTGTCCTTAGCAACCTTGATATACAGCCACATAACATCTCCGCAAACAAGATTGCCGACCTTACCCAGGCCGTCATAGTTTTTTATCTTTCCATAGTTCTGAGGATTCCTAAATGTTTCAATGACTTTTTTGGAATAAGCCATATCAATTAAAAGGGAGAGATTCTCCTTAATTTTCCGACTATCTCCGGAAGTTTAATCAGTAATCTCTTAATATCCTTCTCTGTATTAAGGCGACTCAAACTAAAACGAACCGTGCTGTTAACCTCTTGGGGCATTAGTCCGATTGCGATTAAAGCGGGACTTGGCTCCAATTTATTCGAAGAACAAGCCGAACCGGTGGCCACGTAAATTTTTTCTACATCTAAAAAGCCAACGATCGCTTCGCCCTCAATCCCAAAGAAAACAACGTCTACAATATTGGGCAAGCCCCTTGCGTCTCTTGGACCAATAATTTTCACTCGCGGAATCTTAATCAATTCTTCAATCAACATATTCTTCATTCTTCTCATTTTTACAATATGACATTTGTCCAAAGCAAGCTCAACCGCTTTCCCAAATCCGACAATGCCGGCCGCATTTTCGGTCCCGGAGCGTCTTCCTTTTTCCTGCCCTCCCCCATGCTGCCAAGCGCTAATTTTCGTCCCCTTCCTTATATATAACGCCCCCACTCCTTTGGGACCATGAATTTTATGGGCATTTAGAGTGATTAAATCAACTGCCTGTTTTTGGACATTTATTTCTACTTTGGTATAACTCTGGCAAGCATCAGTGTGAAAATACACATTATGTTTCTTGCAAATATCTCCCAACGCCCCCAAGTCCTGAACGGTGCCGAATTCATTCTGGCCGTGTATGATTGAAACCAAAATCGTTCTGTCATTAATCGCCTTATCTAAGTCGTCTGGGTTTACAAACCCATACTTATCTGTTTCCAAATAATTTATTTCAAAACCTTGGCCCTCGAGCCATCGATAGACCTCTAAAACAGAGGGATGCTCAATTTTAGTTGTTATAATACGATTGCCTTTATCCTTATTGGAAAAAGCAATCCCCTTGATGGCGAAATTGTTCGATTCGGTTCCGCCGGAGGTAAATACAATTTCTTTCGGGTTGGCGGATATTGATTCCGCGATAATGCTCCTTGATTCTTTAATCGCTTTTTCGGCATTCTGACCCAAGGTATGAGGCGAAGACGCATTACCGTACTGATTGCCCAAAAACGGCAACATCGCCCTCAAGACCAGAGAGTCAATTTTGGTAGTTGCCGCATTATCTAAATAAATAGCTTTAATCATTTTTTGTTTTAAACCAATATATCTCATCTTTTGCAATCCCGAGAAGTCCTACATTATGTCGTCTTCGGCGCGCTTATAATTAAGAATCTCATCGGGCGCAAACCAAAATTCTATCTCGTGTTGAGCTTCTTCCGACGTTTCCGAAGCATGGACCAAATTCCTTACTGAGCGCTGGTCTTTATTCGCCGCCGTGGAATCATCTACGGAAAAATCTCCTCTGATAGTTCCCATGTCCGCTTGAGCCGGCATAGTCGGTCCTGCTATTTTCCTTACCATATTAATAGCGTGGATTCCTTCTATAACCATTTTAACCATCGGGCCTGAAGTAAGATAATCAATCAACCAGCTCCTTACTATTTTCCCTATTTCCAAAGGGTCTTCGGTCCCTAATTCTTTTTTAGCGTCAATATTATACTCTTGATAATTTTTAAGAGTTTTTTCTCCCAACCGCCCTATCCATTGCTCGTCCTTAGGATAATGATTATCTATCTGTTCTTTGGCCGCTAAAAACATTCTTAGAGCAACGATTTTTAGTCCTCGTTTTTCGATGCGGGAAACAATCTCTCCGGCTAAACCTCTTTTTACCGCATCCGGCTTGATAATGAGAAGGGTTCTTTCTTGTTTTGGATGAAGCATATGTCTTTTTGTTTACTTGTTTGTAAGATATTTATACCAGAATCTTCCAATCTTGCCAAGACCTCGGGCGAAGGATGGCCATAAGAATTATTTTCTCCGACTGAAATGACTGCCACGCTCGGATTAACTGCTTTTAAAAAATCATCCGAACTGGAATATTTACTTCCGTGATGGGCAACCTTCAAAATGTCCGCGCTGATGGGCGCATTATTCTCAATCAGTAAATTCTCTGTCTGGCTTGAGGCGTCACCGGTCAATAAAACTTTTTCGCCGTTGCTGTCTAATATCAAAACGATAGAAGTATCGTTGAGATTGCTGACTGCTCTGCCTTCTAAACTATCAAAAGGATAAAGGGTCTCAAGGGTTTGCGAATCCGACATCTTAATTCCCAGGCCCTTTTCCGCAATCCAAATCTTTGCCCCTTCTTTCTCAACCGCTTTTTGCCATTCCTGGAACAGCGCACTATCGCTGTTCACTCCTGTCCACAAAATATTTTTTACTTTATATCTTTTTAGGACCTCTATTAATCCGAACAGATGGTCTTTGTCGGGATGGGTAAGAACAACCAAATCAATTGTTCGGTCCCAAAAAAACATTTTAGATTCCAATTTTTTAATGACGGAATTATCCGGACCCCCGTCAATCAAAATCTGCCGGCCCTGCTGACTCTCAATAAATATGCTGTCGCCCTGTCCGACATCAAAAAAACAGACCTCAAGCCCTTTCTCCTGGCCGATATCCCAGATAATCGCCCAGGAAAAAACATTTAGCACAATGACAATTACTAAAATCGTTTTCTTGTTTATCTCCCTGTCCATCATTTCTCTATTTTAGCCGAAATTCCTCCAAAAGAAAAATTGACAAAGGACAGTCCTCCGTCAATTTAATTGGGGGAAGTCGGACTTCCCCCAATTGAGTTTTGGGTTGTTTATGTAGATAAATATCCTCCATCCGCCACTATTAGGTCCCCAGTAACATATGATGCCTCATCTGAAGCTAAAAATACGACCAAAGCGGAAACCTCTTCCGGCTTTCCCATTCTCTTAAGCGGAATTCTCGCCATACTCGCTTTATATGTTTTGGGGTCTGTCTTGGTTGAGGCAGCCATTGGGGTGTCTATCGCGCCCGGCGCGATGGCATTGACCGTAATATTATAAGGAGCCAATTCCAAAGCAAGCGCTTCGCTAAAAGCGGCTATTCCTCCCTTGGAGGCGCAGTAATGGGTGAGTCCCTGAAAACCAACCCCCATCTGCCCGGCCGCGATTGAAGCGATATTAATTATCCGGCCGTATTTTTGTTTTATCATTTCCGGAGCCACTGCCTTGGCGCACCAATAGTAACCCCTTAGATTTATATTAATCGTCTTATCCCAATCATCGTCAGTCAAGTCCACAAAGGGCTTAAACTGGCAAATGCCGGCGTTATTTACCAAGATATCGATTTTGCCAAACTTCTCTATGGTTTTCGCCACCATTTCGGCTATGTCTTTTTTATTGGTAACATCGCATTTAACGGCCATTGCCTCTCCACCCGTTTTTTCAATTTCCGCCACTACCTGCCCGCATTCTTCCAAATCAATATCGCTCACCACCACCTTTGCCCCAGCTTGAGCCAAGAGCAAGGAATGAGTCCTGCCCATTCCCCTTCTGGCACCGGTAACTATTGCCACTTTTCCATTTAAATTAAACATATTAAGTGTTAATTAATGATTACTGATTAATAATAAATGATTGGTGATAAATGATTAATGTTTACTGCTTTGTCAGGGTCTATTGTTAGTATTGTTAGGGTCAGACCCTAACAATGGCGTTCTGACAACGATGTTAGGGTCTGACCCTAACAATGGCTGATGGTTGTGTTATTTAGAGGGAGCCCAGCAACCCGGGGTTAAATATCATTATTATGCCAAGGGCCAGAAGCACGATTGCGGAAACTAATTTTACAAACTTAAGATATTTTTGCGAAACTCCTGTAATTTTTAAACTGAAAACCGCTATCAAAAACACGATAAAATCATCAAGCATATAGAATATAATGTAAATCAAAATATATGTATAACGGGAGAAAACAGACAAATTCAAATCACTTAAGATATTGGTAAATGCCAAAGGAAAGCCAAAAGAGCAAACCAGCTCCACGGAATTTACCCCGGCTGCCACGGCCACAACTCCTAAAAGCAACAAAGGCAGAGAGCTGCTGCCGGAAACAATCTTTTTCATTGTGTCTAAAAGTTTTTTCTGGGCCCGAGTAAAAATTTTTCTTTTAGCCGGCTTAATCTCGCAAAGCTTACAAACTACTCCATGGAGATAATCCTTTAACAGAAAAATGGCAAAAACAATTATAACAACACCTACCAATGTTGTAATTAATTGAAGGTGTTTGGAAACCAGCAATAAATTAAGCCAAGCAGAGATAAAAAGAAAATAAACGATTCCCGATACTAAAATAAAGGTTCCTCCGATTATTACCACCCTCCCTCTGACGCCAGTAGCGACCAAAAAGGCCAAAAGAAATCCAAGCGCAAGCATAGCGCAAGCATTAAATCCGTCTAATGTTCCCAAGACAATCGCTAAGGGCAAGGGCGATAATTCGGACGGATAAATTTCCCAGCCGAAAACAGGAATTCTTATCGGCCTCTCGCCCGCAACAAGAGAATTATGATCTTCCCCCATTAAAGAGAGAATATAATCTTCTATTTCTTTGCCCGTGGTTTCATTGTCTGTATAACCCAAAAAATATTTCTCACCGACAAAACTTATCGGCACAAAACCATGAACGCTTTGAGGCACCTCATATTTCTCGTAAAGGTCGGCTAATAGCGTATAGTTTTCGCTATTAGAAATAAGGAATTCGCTGGCAACGAAATTAGGGTATTGTGCCTGTAATTTTTCCAGAAATGCCTTTTCGTGGACGCAATGGACACAGGTCTCGCTGTAAAATAAGGTCATCTCAATCTTACTGTCTGTTGTTTCGGCAAAAACCGCGCTCTCTTGAAAAGAAATAAAACCAATCGCTCCTAAAACCGCAACAAAAACGCCTATGATAAAGAAAACTTTATTAATCTTATTGTTTGGGAAAAACATCGGAAGTTATTTTTTTATTTTATCTTCTTGAATCTCTTCTATCGCGCCAAAAGGGCAAACCTTTGCTCCTCCGCATTCTTCCAATTTCTCCTGGCTGACTATCTCCGCTTTCATATCATCCCCTAATTTAGTCGCGTTGTCGCAGGACTGCACGCAAGTTCCGCAGCCGATGCATCTCTCTTTGTTTATTCTAAATTTTTTAGCCATATAAAGATATATTACACTTATTAATCATTAAATTGAAGCCCTATAAACTATTTCAGAAAAAGCTGAACCACAAAAAATAAGGCGTAAAGAAATAGGAGGAATTTGGCCTCTTTCCTGCTGATTTCATCCTTTGTTTTGGCAAGAATAAGGAAAATTAACACCACCAATCCGGTAAAAATGAATCCGTCTACATATAGGGGCAAAGCATAAATCCGAAAAGGAGAAATAAGGGCGACTATGCCCAAAACAAAAGTGGAATTAATAATGACAGAACCAAAAACATTGCCAAGAACCATGTCTTTTTCTTTCATAAGGGCTGACCTAATCCCAAAACTCACTTCAGGCAACGATGTGCCTATGGCGACCCCCAAAACCCCTATTAAAACAAGCGGGATGTGAAAAATAAGGGCTATCCGGCCGGCGGAAAAAACCATCAACTCCGCGCTTAAAATCATCAAAGTAAGGCCAAAAAGAAAAATAATCAGATTCTTGAAAAAAATCCGGAACTCCGCGCCTATATCCTCGCTCTTATTGAGAAAGCGCTCTTCCACTTGTTTTCGTCTTATGAGCAACTCTCGTAAATAAAACACCAAGGCTAGAATTAGAATTACTCCATCGCCCCGGGAAACCTCTCCATCTGTTATCAGAAGCAAAGGCAACAAAGCATATAGGCAAGCAAACATCATTGACTTATTCAATGTCCTGTCTTTGAGTTTAATTTTCCCGCCTAAAAGCACTGCGAGACCGATTACCAAAGTCAATAAAATGATATTGGCGCCCATAACATTGCCAAAAGATAATTCGGATTTCCTTGTTGCGGCCGAGGTAATCCCTACGAAAAATTCCGGGAGAGAGGTTAAAAAGCCCATCAATATGGTGGCAACAACAAATTTTTTCCATTTGAGGAATTTAGCAATTTTCAATAAGCTATTCACCGTCCATGTTCCCGCTTTCACCAAAATCACGCCAGCCACTATAAAAAATAAAATATATAGTCCAAAATACATTCCTGTATCAGCAATTAATAATTGCCGGTTAATTATTTATTTTTCCGTTCTATGATGGATAATAAAATAGTGCTTTACTGCTTCAATCAGCAATAATTCCATAATCCCTAAACTTAAAAGCATATACCAATCTGTCAAGCGGAGCGGGATTGTGCCAAGCAGATGATTGAGCGCCGGCAAATGAACTCCTCCTATCAAGGCCGCTATTCCAAAAATCCACGCGCCGATTAAAAACCTATTAGAGAATATATTAATATGAAATAGTCCTTTTCGCAAGCTCTTGCAGGAAAATACATAGATAACCGAATCAATAGCCAAAGCCGCAAAAACCATTGTTCTTATGTATCGAACATCCAATCCCCTAAGCCAAAACCAGGCAAAAAGGCCCAAAAGAATCAAATCGGTGACTATCCCGATTGTGAAAATTATTATTTTCATCTCTCTAGTAAGCAGTTTTGCCTTGTGTCCTTGGGGTTTCAATTTCATTAAATCGTTTTCTTTCGGCTCAAAAGCGAGCGCCAAGCTTGAAGGCCCGTCTTCTATCAAATTAACCCACAATATCTGCACTGCGGTAAGAGGCAAAAACCACGGCTGACCTGATATTTTGGCAATCAGCATACTCCCCCCTATCAAAATCACTTCCGTAAAGCTGTCTGTTAAAAGGTAGGTAATAACTTTTCTTATATTGTCCAATATCGCTCTGCCTTCCTCTATGGCGTAAGCAATAACGCTAAAGCTGTCGTTTAAAAGCACTAAATCAGATGTTTCTTTCGCCACACTGGTTCCGGACCCAAGGGCAACGCCGATATCCGCCTGTTTTAAGGCGGGCGCATCATTAATGCCATCTCCGGTCATCGCCACAACCTCTCCTCTTGCCTGCCAGGCCTGGATTATTCTCATCTTATGGCTTGGCTCAACTCTGGCATAAATTTGTATATCATTAACCCTTTTTTGAAACTCTTTATCCGACAATTCGTCCAGCTCTCTCCCCTCGATAACGCTCTCTTTGGAAATTTTAAACCCCAATTGCTTGGCTATGCTCTCGGCGGTTAAGCGATGGTCGCCGGTAACCATAATAATCTTTATCCCCGCCCTCCTGCAAGCAGTGATAGCTTTTTTGACATCCTTTCTTAACGGGTCTGAAAGCCCCAAAAGGGAGACAATCTCCAAATTATTGAATTCTGAATCAACAATAATATCTTGAGAAATCTTTTTCCGGGCAAGACAAATTACTCTAAGCCCTTCTTTCGTAAGCGCTTCTAATTTCAGTTCCCATTTCTTTTTGTCCCTCTTATCTAAGTTGGACATTGCCAATAAATTCTCCGGCGCGCCGGAAACAAAAAGAAAATTATCGTTTCCTCTTCTATGAAGAGTGGCTAAAAATTTCCTCTTATTATCAAAAGGAATTTCGTCTATTTTAACGAATTCTCGCTCTATTTCTTTTTTTGAAATTTCCAACCCGAGGCCGAATAAAAGCATCGCCCTGTCAGTCGGATTTCCCCTTACTATCCAATTATCCTTCTCATCTTGAATGTTTTCTATGAATGCCTCGTTGCATAACATCGCTATTTTATAAATAGAATCATCAATGAGGTTCTTCCTTGAAACGTTTAATATTTTTCGCCCATCAAAAACCTTGCTCACACTGATTTTTCCTTCGGTAAGAGTGGCTGTTTTATCCGTGCAAATAATAGAAGTGCTGCCAAGCGTTTCCGCAGCCACTAATTTTCTTGCTAATCCTTTTTTCTTAAAAATTCTTTGCATTCCAAGCGCCAAAATAACCGTCATCGCCACCGGAAGCCCCTCGGGGATAGCGGCCACTGCTATGGCGACAGAGACGGTGAACATCTCTATAAAATTTCCGCCGGTTAAAATCCCTTCAAAGAAAATAACTAAAGTGATAAGTCCGATAGCAACGCCCATTATCTTTGAAAAATGGCTTAACTTTCTTTGGTAAGGGGTTCTTTCTTCTTTTATATTACGCAAACTCTCGGCAATTTTTCCAATTTCCGTATTCAGCCCAATTTCTGTCGCAACAGCCATCCCCTTTCCTTCTTCTGCTACGGTTCCCATATAGACCATATTATCTCTATCGGCCAGCGGAACATCCTCTTTTAATAATTGAACTGATTTCTCGCTTGCCAGCCATTCTCCGGTAAGTGTCATTTCGTTCACTTTAAGGTTATGGGATTCTACAACCCGTCCGTCAGCCGGAACCTTGTCTCCGGCTTGTAAAATAAAAATGTCGCCCGGAACTATTTCCGACGAATCAATTATTTTAATACTCCCCTGCCTTAAGACCTTTGCTTGTTCTTTTATCGCCTTTTTAAGCTCAAAAAGAGCTCTGGAGGCCTTGTCTTCTTGGATAAAACCCACAAAGGTATTTAAGATTACGGCTCCAAAAATTACGGCGCTGTCTGTATAGTCGTTAAGAAATAAAACCACTACTCCGGCAATGAACAAAATATAAATTAACGGACTGCGAAACTGACTCAAAAAAATCTTAAACCGAGGAGCGGGTTTCTCTTTTGGCAAGGAATTTTTTCCAAACTCAATTTGGCGCTCAAGCGCCTCACTATGTTTTAGCCCTCCTTTAATATCGCTCCCCAAGATTTTGATTGTCTCCTGCGGAGATAAATTATGCCACCTAGCAATCATGTTATTATTTTAATCAAAAAATAACGTTATTTCAAATTAAAAACAATCCATTTGGATTGTTTTTATCTTTAAGATATTTTTTATTTAACAACCATTAATTCTCTTGTTTTTTTATCGTGCTCTGCTAAAAAGAAAAGGACTGATGAAATAATAAAGGGGCCTCCTATTATAGCGGACACCAATATCCTGTTGGACATTGCCGTGACAATAACGAAGAGCGCTAAAAATAATCCGGCAACAAGGAGCAAAATTGCGCCTAATTTCTGCCATCGCCAGGCAAGCAAACTGCTTATACCGGCAAATATGAAAAGACCGGCCAGCACAAAACCCTCAATTCTGATTTTATTACCCGCTTGCGCTATTGCCTCGAACACCCCTTCGCCTATTACAAATGTTAGAAAAAACAAGGTTGAAGCAAGACAAATTAGACGCGCTAACCAAATTATTATTTTTCTTGTATTTATTATCATATTGATTAATTTATAATCTTATAAATTATGATTTCTTTGCTCTCTCTGCCGCCCTTCCAATCCAAAGCGTAACAACAACGGCAACAGCCGTAACAACTACCGCATAGACCAACATAGACAAAATGCCGTCTGCTGTCCCGAAAACCTTTTTAAAAATTGCTTGGATCGTCCCATTCCAGGCAAGCGCAGCCACCAGCCCAAAAGCGGCAGTGACGAGAGCGGAAAGTTTTTCTATTATTTCTACTTTCATAAGATTAACTTTGGAAATCAGGTTTCCAAAAACCGATTTCCAATATTTATGAACGGTTAATTATTCTTGGCCTAAGATAATTACTTGTCTATTATACCACAAAACTTTTAGAGAAAACAAAAAGCCCGTAAGGGCTTTTTGTTTTGTTTTGAATACTGCAAAAGAATTAAAAATCTTTCTTCATGGGTCTGGCCTCGTCAACCACGATATTTCTGCCGGAGAACTCTTTGCCATTAAACATTTCAATGGCTTTCTTGGCATCATCCTCGGTTGACATTTCCACGAAACCGAAGCCCTTTGACCTACCAGAGATTTTATCTGCTATGATAGTCGCAGAAGCTACAGTGCCAGCTTCAGAGAAAAAATTCTTTAGAGCATCCTCGGTTGTCTCGTAAGGGAGATTACCGATATATAGCTTATTGCTCATCTATTTTTCTACTTTGCTTATTTTTTTTCGACCTATTAAAAATCACTATAAACCAAAACCAAAAATCTGTCAATTAGTTGCGCTGTTGAAATCAGACTTCAATAGAACTATAACTGCCAAAGCGCAAATTAGGGTTTAACACTATTCGGTGGTGACGCCGTCGAATTCCGCTTCATTGCTTTCCGCCTCCTCCTTGGTAGCGCGGACAATGCCATCTTTATGATGAGCTGGCGAATAAATAGTGTACATTTTTAAATCTTCAGCATCAGACGTATTAATTACATTATGTTGAGCCCCGGCCGGCACGATTATGGCGGACCCGTCAGCCACATCATATTCATTGCCGTCAATAATGCATTTGCCTTGCCCTTTTTCAAAACGGAAAAATTGGTCATTGTCCGGATGGACTTCCATCCCAATCTCCTCTTTTGGTTTCAAACTCATCAATACTAATTGGCTATGCTTCGCCGAATAGAGCACCTTGCGAAAATTATTGTTGTCCAAAGTATCTTTCTCAATGTTTGTATTAAATCCCTTCATATTATTTTAAATAGATTAATTATTTTTGTCCTCTCCGACCATATTCATTTCATAAAAAATAGTATACGTCCCTTTCATAAAAAATAGTACACGTCCCCAATTCAGACTAAACGAGTTTTTGGTAAAAAACCTAATCTCATTTCGCTAATTTAAACTTTATTTTCTTTTTTCTTACTAAAAAAGAAAATATAGATAATCTCCAAAATAGCTAAGGTGTTAACAATTAATAAAGCTATAAACCATCTCTTATGGCTATTCCTGCTTGCTCGCCAAAGCGCCACTCCCTTCCAGGGTAAAGTCCATAAAACAACTAAATAAAGAAGCCATTGATTTTGTATGAGAAATTGTTCTGTCATTTTCTTCTT
>CAYMBW010000008.1:0-26082 GCA_964388775.1 uncultured Candidatus Saccharibacteria bacterium
GGTAGGACACGGCCCTCTGGAGGCTGGTATCTTGGTCCGAATCCAAGTCCCGCAATATACTTCGCAAACTCAGTGCGAACAGGCATGTGCTCGGTTCGAGAGACCGAGACGCATAAAAACCAGAGTTGACACCATTTATTTTAACGCAAAAGCATGAATAAATTTTTCATAATTTTCATAGCAGGCATTGTCTTAATTCTTGTGGGAGTTTTGGTCTGGCAGGTTGGTTTTCGAGGCGATCTTTATAATAATGTTTTTAGTTGTGAAGATTCATATGTGGGGACGTAAATTGGGGACGGACGTAAATTGGGGACGTGCACTGTTTTCTATATTTTTTCGAATGAGGATTGCAAAAGTGTTTGTAATAAAAAAATAGACCTGACACCATTTTTACCATTTTTATTATGGCCCAATAGATTAATCTGAAATTAAATAATGTATTAATAGCTATGAGTCCTCAAATTGTTGAAAAAATAAGTAGTCCGAGCCCAGTATTTTTGGTGATTCCATTTATTATAGTGGTGCTTTTTATGATTAATTTTAATCGGTCAAATAATGAAAATAATAAAATAGATTGTTTGACGCATAAAGTCACTATAGAAGAATTAATTTCGCTTTCAACAGGAACGGAAACAGCGGTTACGCAAGAGGATGTTGAGAGAATTAATCAAAAACCTCTTTGCAGAGATATTTGTTTAGAGCAGATAAAATATTCCAAAGAAAATTTGGACTGGCAGGCGAACAATGATTTGAGGAATATTTGTAGGGAGATAGGATTACCGCTATCAATTTAATAAATAAAATAGCGGCGGGTATCAATTATAATTAATGTTATAATTAATAATTAATCAAGAACTATATTTAGTTTAATATGACGCAGGAGGAATCGTTGAACACAATGAAAATGGGATACAATGTATTTTTAACCGGCCCGCCTGGAAGCGGGAAAACTTTTTTATTGAATAAGTATATTGATTATTTAAAAGAGAAGAGAATTGGGGACGTGTACCATTTTTTATACAGACGCTGACTTCTGATAATGTTCGCTCGGGTGGGCAAAAAGGAAGGGGGTTGGGGGGGAATTTTTGCCCACCCTCGCTTTTCCGTTGCCGCCGAATTTCGTATTTCGCTTTGCGAAATGCGCCGCCAATAATGATGTTGTGTTTGCCCCGCTCACCCGTGCGCGGGCAACGATAAGGGACTCCCTAATTTTATGTATTCCAGTTTGGCATATTACACTATGGAATATAACATATAAGTATTAATACAACAAGTATGAGCAAAACAATTTATTCAAAAGATCACAGATTTTTAACCGAGCAATTGAAAAAGGCCCGCATTGAGGCCGGTTTTGATCAAGAGAAAGCCGCAGAGTTATTGGGGAAAACTCAATCTTACATTTCAAAAATTGAAGCCGGGCAAAGAAGGGTAGACATTGTTCAATTAAAAGAATTTGCGAAGACTTACAAAAAGTCGCTGGATTATTTTATTAAGGAATAACTATGACCATTACTTTACGAAAATTAAAAGAGCAATTAGAAAAAATTAGAGCGATGGGTTTTATTAAAACTCATAGAGCACACGATACTGGCATTGGTAAAACCCTTGAGGATCTTTTAGGAATCAAGGAAAATAATTTGCGCCTTCCTGATGTTGGCGATGTTGAATTAAAAGCTAAAAGAATAGATTCCGGTAGCATGCTTACTGTTGCAACAAAATCACCTGAACCAAAAGGAATAAACAAAGTCTTGTTTGAAAAATATAAATACTTAGACAAAGAGGGAAAGTATAATTTACATTCTACGGTCTGCGGCTCGCGAAAAAATCCACAATCATTCAAAGTTGTTTTTGAGGGTGGGAAGCTTGTTTTAAAAAATAAATCTAGAATAGCGGTATATTGGCCTATTTCTATTTTTGATGATGTTTTGAAAGCAAAATCAGATAAAATTCTATTGGCTTTTGCGGAAACAAAAGGTGAGCGAAAAACTAAAAATGAAAAGTTCCATTTTACAAAAGCTTATTTGCTCTCAAATCTCAATATCAATAAATTTAAGTCGGCCGTTGAAAGCGATAAATTGAAAATTGACATTAGGATGGGCGTTTATAGGAGTGGGAAGAATAAAGGAAAATATCACGACCATGGCACGGGGTTTAGAATAAATAAAAGAGATTTTTTACATCTTTTCGATAATTTCACTCAAATTATTTAGTCTTTTCTCAAAACAACAATACTCTCTTTATTCATTGTTTCCTCTAGTGCCCCGACGATATTCGTGGGTGAGTTTTTGATGGGCATTCTTTTTCCGGGGATATTTCTAACGAAAACATCTTCACAAGTAAATCCAATTCTTTCGCCTAATTCTGCGATTATAAAATCAGTTGGTATTCGTGCTTGTTTTACGAGCCGATTGCCAACGACCAAACAGAAATATTTTTTAGGTTTGAGTATTTTATATGCTTGTTTCAAACAATCATTCAAGCCGATATAAAAACTTAAAACATCTTTAGCCCGCTTTTCGTCTACTTTAGCGATTTTATTTAAGGAATCTTTTAAATATTTTGAGTCCAAAGTATGCTCAAGGGTTTTCGTTGCTTTTCCGCCAAGCAATTCATTATCTACGCCAGAAGCTTTGTTCGGATCTTCAAAAATATCTATCCATTGTGCGGAAAGGCGAGAAAATTGGCCATAAGCTACCGTTGTTCTGCTGTCGCCGTAAGGCGGCGAGGTAATAATACAATCAATTGAGTTTGCTTTTATTCCATTATCTTTTGAAGAATCGCCATAGATAATTTTTGTCCAAGTTTCTTTGTTTGTGTCTTTGTAAAAATCCGTCATTCCCTTTATATTGGTTCCCGTTTTCTTTTTGAATATCCCCAAAACATCAGGGTTGTAATTTTCTAATTTCTCTTTTTTTATTCTAACGAGTTTAAATTCACCATTTTTTGTATTTGAGGACAACCGCACAGTTTCACTAAAAGAAACTATAAAATAATTTCGTATATCCTCGTCTTTTATTGTTAAAATTGCTTTTTTAATTTTTGCCAATTGAATAATGATTTTTTCTTTAAACCAAAAATCAATGTTATTGAATATTGGTTTTTTGATTTCCTTTTCTTTTATCTTTTCAATTTCTGAAAGAAGTTTAAAATATTCATTTGTAAGTTTAGAGGGGTTGACCGGCGTTGTTTTGGCTTTTGCTAAAAAAATGGCGAATGGATTTAAGTCAATACCATAAGCATTTCTGCCTAAAAGTTTGCTTTCGATTAATGCGGATCCGGATCCGCAGAAAATATCACAAATTGTTTCTCCTGTTCGACTATAATTTTCTAAAAGCCGTCTTGCGACTTGTGGAATAAACATTGCCGGATATGCATGTATTCCATGGGTGTAAGTTTTTGTATTTTCTCCCTTGTAATCCCATGAATAATCTATTCTTCTAACATATTTTTCATCATTTACTTTTTCTTTTTCAATTTGCGTTTCTAAATTTCTAATAATTTTTACAACCACGCCTCTAATTTCAACTTCTTCTCTATAAATAGGAAAAAGTGTTGGATTTGCCGGCTGTAATCTAATTCGATTTGTTTCTCTATAAAGTTTTTTTAGCGTTGCTTCGTTGTCGTCAATTATGGCAACGACTGTTTGGCCATCGTCGGCAGTTTCCTGCTTGCGAATAACAACGATGTCGCCATCGAAAATCCCGTCCTCAACCATACTGTTGCCTTGAACGCGTAAAGCATAATGATTATAGGATTTGCTGATTTCATTTCTGGATAATGTAATCGTTTTATCGGAAACCTCTATCGCCTCTATGGGTTGGCCTGCGGCGATAGTTCCAACGATAGGAATTTTGACCAATCCTTGATTGTCATTTTTTCCGCTTAATTCGATTGACCTTGACCGATTTTCTGTCTTCTCAAGATAGCCTTTTATTGACAATGCCTCTATGTGTTGATGAATAGTGGATTTCGCCAAACTAAAATGTTTCCCAATATCTTCGAGAGAGGGCGAGTATCCCTTCGTCCTAATATATTTTTTTATATAGTCTACGATTGATTTTTGTTTCGGGGTTAACATATTGACATTAAATTAAGCCGGATGGTATTGTTACATTATACCGAACATAAACCGAACATGCAAAACCTCAAGTGTGGATAACTCTTAAAATAATAAATTAGAAATTAAAAATGAGAAAATTAATAAATGAATGGTGCCAGGCACCAATTACTATGGTGAAGCACGCTATTGCGACCAATCCGCATGATTAAATAAATCTATGGAAGAATTTTATAAAGGGAATCTAAAAAAAGACCGCGAAAAATCACTCGGGCAGGAAGGAGAAGGGTGGCTTATTGGTGATTTCCCAAAGTTTTCCGATGATGATTTAAAAAAAACAAATTTATTAGAATTGGAGTATTGGAAAATTGAAAAAGGAAAAGAGGAAGAACATCGCGCAAAAGTTCAAAAATCGGTTGGAGAAATTACGATTTTGTTAAAGGGAGAGGTAAGGGGTTTTATTGGAGAGCAAGATATAACTTTAGCAGAGAAGGATTATGTTTATAAATGGTGCCAGGCACCAATTAATTCAACAAAAAATGTATGTCAACTAATTAAATTGGGGACACGTACTGTTTTATTATCGAGCGGGGAAAGTCCGATTTCCCCCGAGAAATTTAGAGGAAATAAATTATTGATATGGGGAAATTCAATTTTAAAGACGAAGAAGATTTTTTGAGAATTAAGAATGAAGCCGAAAAGTTTTATCAAGAGATAGGGGCAGTTTATTGTCCCTATTTTAAAGTGAAGATTGTCTTTAATACAAAAGGATTAAAACATCTTAAATTTAAATCAAATAGGCAGGCCAGACCACGCAAAGATCAATATTCGAGATTTAAACTTATGAGTTTAGCTCCCAAGGTTTTAGAACAGTCCCATACCCTACAAGGCATTTGGCAGATAAGAAGATTTGAATTTCAAAAGACAAACAGCAGATGGGAGCGAATTATGAAGGATGTGATTTATTATGAATTTATTGCGGTTATGAATAACGTAAGAGTAAAGGTTATTGTTAAAGAAGCATTAGGTGGGGAAAAGCATTTTTGGAGCATAATTCCATTTTGGGGCATTAACAAAGGGGTAAGCAAGAGGATTTTACACAGCGGGGATCCAGAAAATGATTAAAATAACTAAAAAATACCGTTTTATGGTATTCTTTAGTGGTACTTGGGTACAGCTTGGATATAGCCGTGACAGGGCCAAGGCCCTCCAAGCACCGTTTGCACTATAACACAAAACAATATGTCAATCAAGAGTTATTAACAGTTAGTGAAAAAAGTGGGGTTAATGTTGGTTTTTGATACCAATATTAAAAATGAAAGATAATTGGGGACGTGTACTATTTTAAAAACAGTTGATTGAAATAGGGGCGGGTAGCAATTATAATTAACGAAGAACTATATTTAGTTTAATATGACGCAGGAGGAATCGTTGAACACAATGAAAATGGGATACAATGTATTTTTAACCGGCCCGCCTGGAAGCGGGAAAACTTTTTTATTGAATAAGTATATTGATTATTTAAAAGAGAATAATCAATCGGTGGCAGTTACGGCCAGCACCGGGATTGCTGCGACCCACATGAACGGGACAACTTTGCATTCGTGGTCCGGACTTGGAATAAAAGGAACCCTTACCAAAAGCGATATTAAGAAGTTAATGAGAAAGCCCTATTTGAGAAAGCATTACAAGAATACTAAAATTTTGATTATTGATGAGATATCAATGCTTACGGCAGATCAGTTTGATGCGGTGGACCACGCTTGCCGGCAGTTTAAAGCAAGCTTTATGCCATTTGGGGGAATGCAGGTTATTTGCTCCGGAGACCTTTTCCAACTTCCGCCGATAAACAAAAGCGGCGCGGAAAAATTTGTGGTTGAAGCAAAGGCCTGGAAAAATATGGACATGAAAATTTGTTACATAGAAGAACAGCACAGACACAAAGATAAAGATTTGTCTGCTTTATTGAATCATATTAGAAACAACAATATTGAAGAATCCAAAAAGATATTGATGAAGAGGTCTCGGCAAAAAGACCTTTTGGGAATACCTACAAAATTATACACCCACAACATTGATGTTGACGAGGTAAATAGCATTGAGTTGGGAAAAATTGTTGGTAAGGAGTTTGTTTACCATATGACCGCCGCAGGAAAACACGAGGTTATAATGACCTTAAAGAAAAGTTGCTTGGCGCCGGAGCGTTTAGTTCTGAAAAAAGGAGCGCGGGTGATGTTTCTAAAAAATAATTTTGAAGCCGGGTATGTAAACGGGACACAGGGCAATGTGGTTGATTTTAATATTGAGGGGTTGCCGATTGTTAAAACCATTTATGGTGAAAAAATTACTGCAAAATTAGCCAATTGGACGGTTGACGAAGAGGGGAAAATAATAGCCAGAGTAAATCAGTTGCCGTTGCGATTAGCATGGGCCATAACGGTGCACAAAAGCCAAGGCATGAATTTAGATGCCGCAGAGATTGACCTTTCTAAATGTTTTGTCGAGGGAATGGGATACGTGGCTTTATCTAGGTTGCGTTCTTTAACCGGCTTAAAACTTGTCGCAATAAACGATATGGCGTTTTATATCAACGAGAAAGCCCTTAATATAGACAAAGAGTTAAGAGAGGCGTCTGAAATAATAGCGAGAGAATTAAAAAAGATTTCTCCCGGGGAAATAGAAAAGCGGCACAGTCAATTTTTAATATCAATGGAATAGTGGCATAAGACAGGAAAATGAGAAAATGGGGGAGGGATAACGCCAGGCGCCGAATTATTTATTTCTGTTTGCCTTGACTCTTTCGCTTTCGGTTAGCAATTGTTTTCTTAAGCGAATGTTATGTGGAGTAATTTCCAGATATTCATCTTGATTCATAATTCCCATACCCTTCTCTAATGTTAGTTCCGTGGGCGGTGTTAGGGTAATCGCTTCGTCAGATCCTGAAGCGCGCATATTGCTTAATTCTTTTCCCTTTGTCGGGTTTACGGTTAAGTCGTGTCCTTTCGCCGTGTTTCCGATAATCATTCCTTCGTATACTTTTGTGCCAGCTTGAATATATAAGGTTCCTCTATTTTGAAGATTAAAAAGCGAGAATCCGAGAGCTTTTCCGGTTGCCATTGAGGCCATTGAGCCCACATCATTTTTTTTGATAGCCCCGGTATATGCCCTAAACCCAATAACTCGGGTATAAATAATTCCTTTACCTTTAGTATCAACTATAAATTCATTTCGGTATCCAAGTAATCCTCTGGTTGGAATTTCAAAAATAATTTTTGTATTGTTATGATTCGATAGCACTTCAAGCATACTGCCGCATCGACTCGAAAGTTTTTGGATAACAGTCCCTGACATTTCTTCCGGCACATTGATGATAACCTCTTCAAACGGTTCAAGTTTTATGCCATCTTTTTCTTTGATAATTACCTGTGGCCGTGATATCTGCATTTCATAACCTTCGCGACGCATATTTTCAAGCAAAATTGCAATATGCATTTCACCTCTGCCATAGACCCGATAATGGTCAACAGCGGAAAAGTCAATTTTTAAGCCAACATTAACCTCTAATTCTTTCTCTAATCTTTCTTTAAGTTGTCTGTTTGTGATATATTCTCCGTCTTTTCCGGCGAATGGGGAATTATTAACAAATAAATTTAACGAAATTGTCGGTTCGTCGATTTTAATAGCCGGCAAAGCTTTTTGCTTTGCATCTATGCAAATAGTTTCTCCAATAAATACATCAGGAAGACCGGCAATCATTATAATATCGCCGGCTTCGGCTTCTTCCACTTTTTTTCTTTTTAGACCTTCAAAAGTAAATAGTTCTGTGATTTTGCCTTCACGAGTTTTGCCCTCTATATCTTTAACAATTACCTTAGCATTATTTTTTATTTTTCCTTCATAAATCCTTCCGATAGCAAGTCGTCCCAAGAAGTTGTCATAGGCAAGATTAAAGGGCTGCATGCGCAGAGGTTTATCCCTTGCTCCTTCAGTTGAAGAGTTTGGCACCTCTCTCAAGATTGTATCCAAGAGCGGGTCCAAATTTTTGGAGTTATCATCTAAATTTATTTTGGCAATACCATCTCGAGCGATTGTGTAAATTGTAGTAAAATTAAGCTGCTCATCATTTGCTCCCAAATTAAGGAAGAGCTCATAAACCATCTCTTGTACAATATCGGGTCTTGCGGCAGATTTGTCTATTTTATTCAGCACCACAATCGGATTCAGCCCCAGCTCAAGTGATTTTTTTAAAACAAATTTTGTTTGAGGCATCGGGCCTTCTTGAGCATCCACTACTAAAAGCACAGAATCTATAGAGCGTAAAACACGCTCAACTTCTGAGCCAAAATCGGCGTGACCCGGCGTATCCACGATATTTATTTTTGTATCCTTGTAGTAGACAGAGGTATTTTTTGAATAGATTGTTATCCCTCTTTCCTTCTCAAGGACATCGCTGTCCATGCTGTCTCCGATTTCTGACATCCCTGTTTGTTGCATCAATGCATCAGTAAGAGCTGTCTTGCCGTGGTCAACATGAGCGATAATTGCGATATTTCTTATTTCAAGATTATGTGTCATACCTTAGCGAAACAAGATTCTCTGCTAAAAGCAGAGGTTCTTATTTCAAGATTATGTGTCATACCTTAGCGAAACAAGATTCTCTGCTAAAAGCAGAGATTCTTATTTCCATAAAAATTAAAACCGCCCTTCTAAAGCGACAGAATAGCTTTAAAGTAGGTATCTTTACGTACTTATTTATACTACATAATTTTTAGAAAGTCCATTTTGTGTTGGTCCGTGTGAACGGGTGAAGGAAGCGGAAGGAACGGGGGGAGTCGGACTTCCCCCCGTTTTCTCCCCGTTTAGTACCTCATGGCATTGACATATTGATCGTGACCGGACTTTGGCTGAAAGTGTTCCAAACTCTGGTCAGAAAATACACGAATTTCCCCAATCCCTCGAGATTGCCGAATAAGCCCAAACAGATTTCATTTTGGGCGTGCGGCGTGAGCACGGTCTCTATCTTAGTCACATTCGTGTTAGCATATGCGGCACGATATGAAGCCATCGGTACATTCTTCCTTAAATCGTTTTCGGAACGATTTTTTGTTACTTTTTGGCAATCAATCCGTTGTAAATTGAAAGGCGCGCTTTTGTATTTTTGAAAATTTGTTAAAATAAAATAATAGTATTAAATCAATCGCGGTTTGCTGATTGTTACTTTCCCCGGCCGGGCTCGTTTAATTATAAGGGAAAGGCGATTGAGCGGGCCTGTTGTTAATATGCAAGACCTTGAAGAACAAATTATAGAGAGATGCCAAAAGGGTAACATTGGAGAGTTTGCGACACTATATGAAAATTATTTCGAGAAAATTTATCGGTTCGTCTGTTATAGAATCCGGGATAAACAAATAGCAGAAGATATTACCAGCCAAACATTTTTAAAAGCCCTGAAAGGCATCAGTAGATTTAGCGCCGAGAAAGGCAATTTTTCTTCTTGGATTTATCGGATTGCGCACAACAATATTATTGATTATTACCGGGGCAATAGGCCGAGTTTAGACATATCCAAAATGTGGAAGTTGCATTCCAGTGATAATTTGGAGAAAGAAGCGGAGATTCAAGAAAAGATGGAGCAAGCCCTGAATGCCCTTCAAAAACTTAGCAAAGAGCATCAGGAAATCGTGATTATGAGAATTTGGGAAGATTTTTCATATAAAGAAATTGCCTCAATCATTGGAAAGAGTGAAGAAAATTGCAAGGTCATTTTCTTCCGCTCAATCCGGCAGCTTAAAAAAGAAGTCGTCTTGTCTCTATTAGCCGTATCATTAATAATCCAAAACTTATGAGCCAAGAAAAAGAACAACAAATTTTATCAATCTTAAGGGACCTTTATTCAATTGACGCAAGTTTTAAGCAGTATGAGTCGGAATTAAAAAGCATTATTTCGGATGTTATCGCTTCAAGGCCTAAAATAGAGATTGACGAACAATTCAAAGAAAACCTCCGTTTGCTATTGCTGCAGAAAATTCAGGAATTGAAAGACCAAAAAGAATTTAAAAGCATTAATTTTCTCAATATATTTAGGAACTCAAAACTGGCGTATTCGGCAATCGGCGCCTTGCTGGTTGCCATTATCCTTCTGCCTTTAATATTCCTGAACCAGAGTAAAACAGAAATTCCTATAAGCCCGATGAATTCCCAGATTAGTTTCAATGACAAAGGGAATAGAGCTTTCGGCGACTTGTCTTTTACCTCTCAAGATTTATCAGCAGGCGAAAAGGCGTTAGACAGTTCTAAGTCCAGTAGTTCTGCGCTTGGAACAGGAGAAAGCGCGTCTCCGGCGCCCTTGGCTCCGGGAACGGGAACGGAAACGGGAACGGAAACGGGAACGATTTACCCATATCCGCCGGCAGGAATCATCAGCTATCATTTTATTTATAAGGGAGAGCCAATAGTATTAGATGAAGCGAATGTAAATGTATTAAAAAGGGCAAAGAATAGCGGGACAGGGCTTGGCTTGGGCGCTATTCTTGATAAAATGAATTTGGGAATAATAGATCTAAAAGGCTTTGGGGGGCTTGATGCCAAACAGTTAACATTAGAGCAGGGAGGCGACAATGGTTATTCATTGTATATTAATTTTACAGAAGGGATAATTAGTATTAATCAAAACAGCGTATATTATCTCAAGAATATAGCGGTAAGTTGCGCATCAGGCGAAAAATGTATGCCGAATTCTTCGTTAATGCCTTCTGATATTCCAGAGGACTCGCGCCTTATAGAAGTGGCAAATAAATTTTTGATAAATCATGGGATTAGCGCAACGAACTACGGCGCACCGGAAGTGAACCGTTATTGGGAAGAACAATGGGCAGAGCTCGGGATAATGGGGTTAGCGCCGTATATTTCTAATGACATATCAATTCTTTACCCGTTGGTTATAAATGGGATAGAGGTCTATGACTCCTCGGGAAACAAACAGGGGATGACAGTTTCCGTTAATATTCCCGAAATGCAGGTGAGCAATTTGTATAATCTGACTACCCAGAAATATGACAGTTCAAGTTATGAAGCGGAAACAGATTTTGGAAAAATTTTGAAGGTGGCGGAACAAGGGGGAATATACGGAGGATATTATGATTATAGTCAAGGGCAAGTAGTGGATATAGAAATCGGCGCGCCTCAAAAGGTTTATATGTTTTTCTATAACTACGACCAAGGAGTGTCGGAAGAGTTATTGGTTCCGGCTTTATTGTTCCCGATTGTTGAAGTTCCACAAGATGCTTTCTTGTATCAAAAGAGCATAATCGTTCCCCTTGCCAAAGAACTCTTGAAAGAAAGCGATAATATTATCAGGCCGATGCCTGTGCCTATGATAGAAGAAGCTGTTCCGCCCGTAGACGCAGGGGAATAAAGGGGAATAATCAAAATTGGACATTCCAAAAACCACTCCGAGCTTTCGCTCGGGGCGGTTTTTTGGTAGAATGAAGGACAGAAGAAAATAAAAAATGAAAAAGGAGATTATAAAAAATGATTATTTATATTTTGTTGGGAGCCATACAGGGAATATTTGAGTGGATTCCTATTTCCAGTGAAGGGATGGTGGCTTTGGCAAGCCAATTCCTTGTGAAGGACATTAACCCTGTTGATATCGCCTTGTTCCTGCATTTAGGAACATTTTTAGCGGTTATGGTGTATTTTTGGAAGGATTGGAAAGAAGTATTATTATTCAAGAACAAGGAGCTATTAAAATTTTTGGCAATCACAACTTTGGTTTCTTTGGCAATTGGATTTGTTTTATATAATTTTGTGAGTAAGGCGGTTTTAGGCACAGGTCTTTTATTTATCACCGGTTTTGGCCTGTTGTTTACCGCTTGTTTTAACAAACGCCGCAAAACAGCTGGGCTGGAAGGGAATAATCTTGCTTTGGTCGCCGGCGTTTTCCAGGGCTTGGCGGTTATTCCGGGATTTTCCCGCTCCGCTTCCACGATTTTTGCCCTGTCCTTGGGCAAAAAATCTCCTTCTGACATTTTAAAATTATCATATATGATGTCAGCTCCGGTTGTTTTGGTTTCAGCCGGTTATATTTTTCTTAAGAACCCATCGATTTTAACAGGGGGTTGGATCGCTTTGCCAATAAGCTTTTTAGTAGGACTGGCAAGCTTGAAAATTTTATTAAACATTTCTTCCAAAATTAGTTTTGTCAAATTCGCGGTTGTTTTCGGCATTATTTGTTTACTCGGGGGGTTGTTGGGGATTTTTATCTAAAAATATTTTAAATTAAAAAAAGGCGCCACTCGGAATAATCCGAGTGGCATTGATCATGGTTATCGGCTGCGAATATGTCGATTATTGTTTGAAATGGGACAGGGACAACTATTAATCTTTTCTGGGAAGTCGCCGAAACCCACGGAGACCAATTGAGCCAAGTGTTCCGGTATTGTGATACTGGTGAAGGTTATGTTGTGGCGAGGGACAAACATCACTTGGCCGGAAATAGGAATTGGCGCAGAGGGCACGAACACCCTATAGAGGACATTCTCATCGACTTGGGTTATGCCGGTTAGCCAGCCCAGAAACCAATCGCCTCCATATTCAGCAAAGACCACGCCTTTTGCTTTCCTCGCTTTAATCCTGAGGATTCCATACATTATGTTCTTGAACGGATGGGCGAGCACAATTGCATATCCGATGATAGTAATAGAGGTGAAGGTTAGGGCAAAGGCAATTATCCATTTGAATATAATGTTCTTGAATCCAAGAATCTCAACAAGCGGCTTCCAGAGGTCATATACTGACCGTAGGGACAGAAAGAGGACATAACTAAGTATCAGAAATGTTATTCCCCAAAGCAATGCCTTTTTGAATCTCATTTCTTCCATCTCCTTTGTTTTTTTTATTTTTTTTGTCAAAGGTCTGCAATAGATTGCGACAATCTTATCTTAGTCCAAAAAAGCGTTGTGTCAATTTTTAGGTTGCTAAAAGTCAGGATAAAAGTTAAACTAAAAGATTAGTAATAAAAAATTATGAAGAAAAATATTACCCTTGATGAGATTAAATTAGACCCGCAGATTGATGAGTACATAAAAAAAAGTACAGAGTTTTTAAAAATTTATCACTATACCGACCATGGGATTGAACATTCTAATCTTGTGTCAGAAAGGGCGAGATATCTGGCAAAAAAAATCGGATTGTCGAAAAAGGAACAGGAGTTAACGTCAATCGCTGCTTATGTGCATGATATGGGCAATTTTTTGGATAGAAAAAATCATGAATATTGGGGAGCATTGATATTCCATAGCATATTTCAAGCAAGAATGCCGGCCAATGATTTGGCAACCGTGATGCAGGCCATTGCCACCCATGATAATTACCGAGCCCAGATTGTGAATGCTGTGGCCGCGGTCGGGATGATAGCGGATAAATCAGATGTAAGAAGAAGCCGGGTAATGGAGACAGATAAGGCCGAGATTGCGAGAGATATCCACAACAGAGTGAATTTTGCCGCTACTGACAATAAGTTTGAGGCGAGTAAAGAAAATAAAAAAATTACTTTGACATTGAAAATAGACACTTCTTTTGTGCCGGTGATGGAGTATTTTGAGATTTTTACCAATAGAATGGTTCAGTGCCGCAAGGCAGCTCAATTTTTGGGCTATAAATTTGAGTTGGTAATCAACGATTTTAAACTTCTTTAAAAATGGGAGCCCAAACCCCGCTGCTCCGCAGCAGGGTTTTGGCTTTGGTTAAATTCAAAGCAAATTTTGCGGTTCAACATCTATTAACCAGTCCTGCCCTATTAGTTTTTGAATAATTTTTTTCTCCTTTGAGCTATCGCCTTTTATCTTTATCACAATATGCCAAAAATACTTGCCTTTGACTTTTGGCACCAAAGCCGGGGCCGGCCCGAGTATTTTTAAATTGGGCAGGAATTTCTGAATTTTTTGTTTGGCCTCAATAGCTTGTTTTTTGGCAATGAAATTGTCTTTATGAGTAAAACTAAGTTTTACAATTTCGGAGAACGGAGGATAGAAAAAGGGTTTGCGATGGTTAAGCTCCGCCTCAAGAAATCCTTGGAAATCGTTTTTTCTTAAAAAATTAAAGAGATAGAAATCGGGGTTATATGTCTGAATAAGCATTTCTTTTGCGAACCCGGAAATCTTAAAAAATATCTGCATTAGCCGTTCCGGAGACCTGAACTCCGGAAGATTGAATAGCGGGTCCGCTAAAATAACAACAGCTAAATCCGCCTCTTCCCGAAGTCCCAATGAGAAAAGCGATTGAGTTCCTATTAAAGTATTATACTTTCCTTCTTGAAAGTCGCGTGTTGTTTGTTCCCGTTCTTTTTTGTCAGGGACAATGTCGCTGTCTATAATAATTGCTTTGGCTTTTATCCCTTCTATTTTTTCAAGTTCTTCCAATACTTTTTGGGTGCCGGTGCCTATATATTTGATTCTCCAACCCTTGCATTCCGGACAGACAGAAGGAGGGGGCATAGTTTTTCCGCAGTAGTGGCAAATTAATAAACCGCCCTTGGGACCAGAGCCCTTGTGATATACCATTGGGGTTTCGCATTCCTGGCATTTGATTATATGCCCGCAGTCGCGGCATAAAATCGCGGTTGCCGACCCTTTGCGGCCAACAAAGATAATCGCCTTTTTATCTTTTGAAATTGCGCCAATCAATTTTTCTCGAAGTTCTTCGCTGAAAATTGAGTAATTTGTTTTCCTGATTTCCTCTTTCATATCCACAATACTTACTCCGTTGACAGATTTCTGTTTAAGAGCTGGTTGTGATAATTCATACTCTCCGATTTTGGCGCGATAAAATGAATCAAGAGAGGGGAGTTGGGCCCCAAGTATTATTTTTGCTTTGAAAATTTCTGCTAATTTTAGCGCCACGGTTCGGGCATGATATTTTGGATGCTGATCCCAGGACTTATAATTTTCATTTTCCTCTTGGTCGAGAATAATAAGCCCAAGATTGGAGAAAGGCAGAAATAAAGAGTTTCTGGCGCCGATTACGATGTCAACTTTATTCTCTCGGATTTCCTGCCAGCATTTCATTTCTTCAGACGTTTTGAGCTCGCTGTGAAAAATTTTTATGTTTTTTGAAATTTTTTCCAGAGACGGAAGATATTGGGCAATCCTGCTTATTTCCGGAACCAACAATAAAACAGATCGGTTATTTTTAATGGTTTTTTTAATCTCTTGAAGATGATATTGTGTTCTTTCGGGCGAATTTAACAAAATAGGACAAGGAGATTGGCTCTCTTTTTCGGGAGAAATTTCCGGGAAAGGGATATTTTGAAAGAAAAGTTTTTTCCTTCGCAGAATTCCCTTGGGGAGAAACAGTTTTAAAACAATGCCTATGGGAGAGATATAATAATCAGATAACCATTGGCATAATTCCATTTGCCGTTCGCTGATAATTGGCTCATTGGAAATAATTTTTGAAACGGGCTTGAGTTTGAAATAATTTTTTTTGACCTCCATTTTTATGTTCTCTAACGCTTCAACGCTTTTCACAATCGCCCTAATCTCTGTTTTTCCCAAAGGGACTAAAATCAAAGACCCGATTTTTAATTCTTGGCTGAAAAAGTAGCTAAGGATTTGAGAGCCGTATGAGGCGATTTTTACTAATGGTATAACCTCGATAATATACATAAAAACAGAATTAATCAGTAATTTCAGTATAATTCCAAGTTGGATTTTTGACAATTTTTACTAATCAGGTAAAAAGAAAACAGGAAAAAGAAGACAGGGCCCTTTTGGGATAGCAATTTAACAAAAGCATATAGGAGGAAATATGGATGGTGTTGCGAAATGGTTTGAAGTCATTGCCGGGTGTATGTTTTCCGGCAAAACAGAAGAGCTAATCCGCCGCTTAGAGCGGGTGAGAATCGCAGGCAGACTGGTGCTTCTTTTCAAGCCGACAATTGACAATCGTTGTGGAGACAAAACGACGCAGACACACTATGGTCGTGAATTCCCTGCATTTTTGCTTGAGCCGGGGAAAGAAACATTGAAAGAGTTGAAGTGCTTGGCAGGGAAAGAAGCCCTTAATAAAGCGGCAGTAGTCGCCTTTGACGAGGGACAATTCTTCTCAGGCAAATTGTCGGTTCTCTGTAAGCGCTTGATTGCCAGAGATAAGCGAGTGATCGTGGCTGGCTTGAATCAGACATTTGCAGGCAAGCCCTTTGGTCCGATGCCAGCTCTTATGGCTCTGGCAGACGAAGTAGTTACCCTAAACGCGGTTTGCGTCAAGTGCGGAAGAAGGGCTACTCTTACCCAGCGTCTGCTCAATGGCGAGCCAGCGCCTCTGGGCGGTCCAGAGATTCAAGTCGGTGGCGCTAAAGCTTATGAAGCGCGTTGCCGGACCTGTTGGGGGAGATAACCACGTTTTACTATCGTAATACCTGTGATAAGAACACGGGCCCTGCTGAACCGACTAAGTCGGACCAGCAGGGCTTCTTTTTTTTGGAGGTTTGTGATAATTTAAAAGCATATGTTACACAGAGTTTTTATTGCCATTAATCTTCCGGAAAAGATTAAAGATAGATTATTGGAATTTGAGAAAGAATATAAAATTCCCGCCCGATGGGTCGGCAGGGATAGTTTGCATATTACTTTGAATTTTTTAGGCAATTTAGACGATAATCAGCTTGTGGAAACCATTGAAACAGCAAAGCGCGTTTGTATGTCTTATAATCCAATCAGTATTAACCTGCAAAAAATCTGTTATGGTCCATCCAAGAAATTCCCGCCCAAAATGGTCTGGATTGAAATGGGAAAGAGCGAGGAGTTGTCAAAGCTTCAATTAGATTTAGAAAATAATTTTTTTAATTTGCCGAGCTATCAATATAAGGAGAAAGAAAATCGTTCTTTCCATCCGCACCTCACGCTTGCCAGGATTAAATTATTTGAGTTTCGCGCCTTGGGAGAGCGACCGGAGATAAACGAAGAGCTATGTTTAAGTTTTGAGGCAAGCGCTGTTGAGGTGATGGAAAGCGAGTTGAAACGGTCCGGCGCGGAATATACAATATTGGCAAGCGTCAATCTTTCCGCTTAGATTTTTATTTGTAGCCCATTGAAATCAGACCTCAACAGTTTTGTTGAAGTCTGATTTCAACAGACAGTCAGCAGACACTTTTATGAAAATACATTTCATTGGTATCGGCGGAATCGGAGTTTCCGCTCTCGCCCAATATTATCTTGCCAAAGGAGCGGATGTTTCCGGCTCCGATTTGATTTCTTCAGAGATTACGGAAATGCTGGAGAAAAAAGGGGCAAAGGTTTTTATCGGGAAACATAAGGCGCAGAATTTAGCAGAAGGATTGGATTTGGTTGTTTATAGCCCGGCCGTGCACGAAGATAATTCGGAGTTTGAGGAAGCCCGGAAAAGGAATATCCAATTGTTTAGTTACCCGCAAGCGCTGGGAAAGTTAACTAAAAATTATTTCACTGTCGCGGTTTCCGGAAGCCATGGTAAAAGCACTACTTCGGCTATGATTTCTTTAATTCTTATCAAAGCCGGATTGAATCCCACAGTAATTTTAGGAACTAAATTAAAAGAATTCGGCAATAGTAATTTTAGATTGGGAGCGTCCAAATATTTAGTTATTGAGGCAGATGAATATCAGGCCTCGTTTCTTAATTACTGGCCAAGCATTATTGTACTCACTAATATTGAGGAGGAGCATCTTGATTATTTCGGCAGTTTTGAAAATATTTTTAGGGCCTTCCGCGATTATGTTAACCATTTGCCGGAGAGCGGAACTTTAGTGATAAATTATGACGATGAAAATGCCAGAAAAGTCGAAGAGGCATTAACTCCCAGAGATTTAGATATTATTCCTTATTATTTAAAAATGGAAGAGTCCTTTACACTTAAAGAAATTTTGAAAATTCCGGGTAAGCACAATATCTCTAATGCCTTGGGGGCCCTAATGGCGGCGAGGGCCCTGGGAATAGCAGACGATGTCTCCTTAAAAGCATTGGCAAATTACAAGGGAGCTTGGCGCAGGTTTCAAATTTATGAAATAAACTTGGGAGAAAAGAGTTTTACTTTGGTGTCTGATTATGCCCATCACCCAACTGAAATTACGGCAACCCTTAGCGCTGCTAAAGAAAAGTGGCCGGAAAAAGAAATGTGGGCGGTGTTTCAGCCCCATCAATATCAACGGACCTATTACTTATTTGATAAATTAGTTGAAACCTTTTCCAAAGCAGAGGCGGAGAAGATAATTATTCTTCCCATATATGATGTTGCCGGCAGGGAGGAAGAGGAAATAAAACAAAAAGTGGACTCTTTAAAATTAGCAAAAGCGATAAAAGAGCGGGCAGAAGATAAAGAAATTTTTTGTTTCGCTAATTTTTGGGAAGCCAAAAGATTTATTGAAAATAATATTAAAGGAGGGGAGGTGGTGGTTATTATGGGAGCCGGGGATGTGTATGATTTGGTCAAAAAGTTCTCCACTTGACGATTGCGATAGCCGGAGCTAACATATAACAATCTTTTATTTTTCAGAAAGAAACACCAAAAGGTCGCGATATCTTAGTTAATTTTTTAAAACTATGGATGTAATATATTGGGTTATAATCGGCTTATTCGCAGTTGGGTTGGCAGCTTTCCTCGTCACTAAAGGATGCTGCAAGGGTTCCAAAAAGAAGAACGGCACACCGGCGTCAACTCCAAATGACACAGATTCGAACGAGTAAAATATTTTTTCAATAGATGGTTTTTCAAGCCAAAAAGCGCTGTCCAGCGCTTTTTGGCTTCTTCCATTTGATTTATTTTTTGATTTGTGTTAATATCCATTTTACTACTTTGTGATACCCAAAAATATGATTAGAAAACTAATTGACATTTTGACAGTAATCGCGATGATTGTCGTAATCATCGTTTTTCTGGTGGAATTGACTCCTGTTTACAGGACAGTGGTTAGTGTATTCAGCGCAAGTTCCTATGGTTTCTAAAAACGTTATTTCATTATCCGCAGAAGTGCGGAAAATAAAAGGAAGAAAAGTGAGGGAACTGCGTGAGCAGGGGATTTTGCCTGCGGTTGCTTATGGCCCTAAGATAGGAAATACTCCGCTTGTTTTAAATTCAAAAGAATTTGAAAAGGTTTTTGCTGAAGCGGGAGAGCACGCTTTAATTGATTTGAAGATAAAAGGAGAAAAGGAAAATCATCCTGTTTTGGTTCACGATATTCAAAAAGACGGTGTTTCCGGAAAAATAATCCATATTGATTTTTATGCCCCTGATATTGAAAAGAAATTGGAAGTATCGGTTGAGCTTGTTCTTGAGGGAGAATCGCCCGCAGTCAAAAAACTTGGCGGAACGATTATCAAGACGGTTTCAGAATTGGAGATAAGGGCATTGCCAACAAATATTCCCGATGAAATCAGAGTTAACATTGAATTTCTGGATGCCATAGGCAAGGAATTTTTCGTAAAGGACTTGGTCGTCCCGGCCGGGGTTGAAATTTTAAAGGACCCGGACGAGGTTTTGGTTTTGGTGGCTGCGCCTACTAATGTTGAAGAAGAACTGGAGAAGCCGATTGAAGAGAAAATAGAAGAAATAGAAGGAATGGTTAAAGAAGGGGAAGAGGGGGCGAAGGGAGAAGGAGAAGGAGAAGAGAAAGAGGCGCCTGAAAAAGCGCCAAAAGAAAAGAGTTAAGAAAAGAAAAAGGGGGACAGAAAAGGCGTTTTGTGATAAAATATTGTATGATGATTATTTATCACAAAAGTAAGATTTTTACAGCAATAAGCTCGGCACTGTTAGTGTCTTTTTTATTTTTGATTTTCACCGTTGCCAATCCTTTATTTGGTCGGGTTCCTTTTGTTTCCGGGGCAGAAGATTTGGCAAAGACCTGCCAAATATTATTAGACGATAATGACGGCGGATGCGGAACATTGCCCAAAGAACAATGCCAGGAGACCCTGAATAAATGCCTGGAGTTTTATCAATTGCAGAGCTCTTATTACGAGAATAAAGTAGGGGAAACCCAAAAGGAAGCAAATACTTTGCAAAACAAAATTTCTATTTTGAAAAATAAAATTAGCGGGCTGAATAACGAAATTTATACAAGCAATTTGATGGTTAAAGACCTTAACCTGCAGATTAACGATACTCAATCGTCAATTGGAGTAAGCTCGGTGCAGATAGATGACTCGAAATTAAAGTTAGCCGAGCTGCTAAGAACAATTCACGAACAGGACAGACGTTCTCTTTTAGAAATTATGCTCGCTGAAGATGAATTGTCTGATTTCTTTGACGAGCTGGCAGCGCTTGAAGCGTTGAATATAAAAAATCAGGAGTTGCTGGGGCATATTAAGTCATTAAAAGTTCAATTGGAAGACGAAGAAACAGCGCTTACCAAAGAGAAAGGAGAGCTTGAACAGGTGGTTGTGGTTCGCACTTTGCAAAAACAAGAGAGCCAGGGTTTGCAAAAAGAGCAAGAATCCCTTTTGCAAACAACAAAAGGTAGAGAGGATTTGTACCAGGTCTACCTTAAAGAAACCCAGGCAAAAGCGTCGGAGATAAGAAAAAGAATTTTCCAATTAGCACAGGTTTCCGAAGAAGAAGCACCGAGTTATGAGGAGGCCTACGCAATAGCAAAATACGTGGAAACAGTGACCGGAGTGCGTCCCGCCTTATTGTTAGGATTGTTGCAGACAGAGTCGGCGATAGGAAAGAATGTCGGGCAATGCAATTGCGCTACTCATTCTTATTGTAAGTATCCGGATATCGGCTGGAAGGACGGAGTTATGCACTCAAGTCAATGGGAAGCGTTTTTAGCAATTACAGATGAATTGGGAATGGACGTGGACACAACTCCCATATCCTGTTCTATAAGCGGAGGGAAGGTTCAATGGGGAGGAGCAATGGGCCCTGCCCAGTTTATGCCTAATACTTGGTTAAATCCCTCTAATCCGGACAAAGGGTATAAAAAGAGAGTGGAAGATATTCTTGGAGGGACCGCTAACCCGTGGCGGGTTAAAGATGCCTTCTTGGCAGCCGGTCTTTATTTGAGCGATTGGGGAGCGGGTAGCCAGAAACTTCAAAAAGAAGTAGGCGCGGTAACCGCCTATCTGTGCGGGACAAGCACTATGACCAGCCGTTGTCAGACAGCCGGAGGTTATTCCTATAGAAATCAGGTGATGGCGAACGCTTCGGAGTGGGAGAAATGGATAGACGAGGGAGTGTTTTGAAGTCCAAAATTCAAAGTCAAAAGTTCAAAATTTCAGTATTAAGTCCAAAATATTTTATACTTTAAACTGTAACTTTTAACTTTGGACTTTGGACTTTTAACTTAACGTAGTGGAAGCGCTATAATATCTCTTTATCTCCTCAATTACTTCATCAAGCCCACCTGACATAATTGTTTCCAAGTTGTGCCAGGTTTTTTTGATTCTGTGGTCGGTGATTCTATTTTGTGGAAAATTATATGTCCTTATTTTCTCCGCTCGCATCGCTTGCCCGATTTGCCCTTTTCTGTTAGAACCTTGTTTCCGGGCCTGTTCCTCTATCTGCCTTTCAAGCAATCTTGCTTGGAGAATAGATAGGGCATTTTCTTTGTTTTGAAGTTGGTTTCTTTCTGTCTGCGAAGTAACCACCAATCCGGTAGGCAAATGGGTAATTCTTATAGCGGTTTCTCTCTTATTGACATTTTGGCCTCCGGCGCCTGAAGACCTGTAAGTATCTATTCTGATTTCATCCGGTTTCATTTGGACTTGGGATTTGCTCGGCTTAGGTAAGACAGCCACCGAAGCGGTGGAAGTATGAATTCTCCCCGCTTTTTCCGTAGTGGGAATTCTTTGGACTCGATGCACCCCGGCTTCATTTTTCATTTTAGAAAATGCTCCGTCTCCGGTAATTTGAAAAATAACTTCTTTAAATCCCTTGAGTTCTGTTTGGTGTTGGTCAAGAATTTTTACATCCCAGTTTTGGGATTCAGCATATTTGGAGTACATAGAGAATAGATTGGAGGCGAACAGGGCTGCTTCTTCTCCCCCCGCGCCGGCTCGTATCTCTGTAATAATCGCTTTTGGGTCTTCGCCTTCTCCACTGATTTCTTTAAGCCCTTTTTCAATTTCTTTTTCTAATTTTTGTTTTTGTTTTGAAAGATTTTCTTTTTCTTCTTGAGCTAAAGCAATCAGCTGGATATCTTTCTCGGTCGTTAGTATTTTTTCGGTTTCAACAAGTTGATTGTTAGTTTTTTCCAAGTCATCTTGCCCTTGGATAAGAGAAGAATACAGCTCTTTTTGTTTATTCAACTTGCCGAGTTCTTCCCAATCCGAAGATTGCTCAGCTTGCTTGAGTTGTTCTAAAATTGTCCGGTATTCCTCTTTTATTTTTTCCGAGATCGTCATATTAGTTATTTTAACACAAAAACCCGCCTGGTGCGGGTTTTTGTGTTTGAGTATAGTTATTTTTTCTTCATTTGTTCCTTTCTTGCCATTCGCTTTTTGAATTTTTGGATTTGCCCCATCGCATCAACCATATTCTTCTTGCCAGTATAAAAGGAGTGGCAGTTGGAGCAGACCTCTACTTCAATACTCTCTTGCGTCGAACCCACTTCAAAAGTGTTCCCGCAGGAGCAGTGGACTTTTGCTTTAGGATAATATGTTGGATGAATATCTTTCTTTGCCATAGTTGTCTATATTACCAAAAATATTTTTAATGTCAATGTTTTTATAAATCCGTTGGCGGGTAACGGCCGGCGAACCCTTGATTTAATTTTTAGTTAATGATATATTATCTATACTTTGGTTTATCACATTTTAATTTATTACATTTATATTTATGTCTGAAAAAGAAGCTGCCAAAACTAAAAAATCGGATTATGGCATCAGCGTTGACGAAATGGCTGAGGCCGGCGTTTATTTCGGTCATCGTATTTCAAAATGCCATCCGAAAATGAAGCCCTATATCTTGGGCGTAAAAGGAAGCGACCATATCAATATTATTGACCTTGAACAGACCAAGATATTTCTCGTCAAAGCGTTGGATTATATCAAAGAGCTCACGCAAGAAGGGAAGACAATTCTTTTGGTTGGCACCAAGGTTCCGACCAAAAAGTTAGTTCAGGAAATAGCAGAGGCCTGCGACTTTCCATATGTTGTTCAGAGATGGATAGGAGGGGCTCTTACAAATTTTAAAATAATCCACAAAAGGATTGAGTATTTTAAAGATATTGAGCAGAAAAAAGCGAATGGAGAATTGGAAAAATACACCAAAAAAGAACAGCTTGGATTTGACAAAGAAATGAGTCGCTTGGCAATAAAGTTCGGCGGAATAAAAGATATGGACAAATTGCCCGATGCTTTATTGGTTTTGGATATGTATCAGGATACCTTAGCGATAAAAGAGGCGAAAATGAAAGAACTTAAAATTATTGCGATCGCTGACACCAATGTTGACCTGACAAAAGTGGATTATCCGATTCCGGCGAATGATGACGCTATAACCTCGGTCAAATACATCTTAGAAAAAGTTAAATCCGTTGTCTTGGAAGCTAAGGCCAAGAAATAATATGATAGAAGTAATTAAAAAAATTCGTCAAGAGACAGGCGTGTCTCTCGCTTTATGCAAGAAAGCCCTTGAAGAGGCAGGGCAAGATTCAGAGAAGGCAAAAGAACTTTTAAGGAAATGGGGGCAGGAATTAGCAGGCAAGAGGAGCGGGAGAGGAACTAATCAAGGCATTATAGAAGCATATATCCATGCCAATAAAAAAATTGGCGTGTTGATTGATTTGAGATGCGAGACCGATTTTGTCGCGAGAAATAAAGATTTTCAGGAATTGGCTCACGAAATCGCTTTACATGTGGCGGCGATGAATCCTTGTTATTTAAGTACGGAGGACATTCCTTTGCAAGTTATAGAAAAAGAAAAAGAGATTTACAAGGAGCAGATGGCCAAAGAGAAGAAGCCCAAAGAGATAATGGAAAAGATAATTGAAGGAAAGCTTGATAAGTTCAGAGAAGAAAATTGCCTGCTTTTACAGCCCTATGTAAAAGATGCGGAGAAAACGATTCAGGGTTTGATTAATGACAATATTGCCAAGATTGGGGAGAATATAAATTTAGTGCGATTTGTTCGTTTTGAGATATAGCTTAATAAAGGTATAATCAGGCATAATAATATGCTTAATTTGGCGGCTCTAATAATTTTAGTTATCAGTTTTAGCGGAATGTTTTTTATTATTATCCGTAAGTGGCCGAAATTAAAGACTGCGGAGATTATTGTGAGCGGGGCGGCTACTCATGAACCGCTAAGAGAGCGGTTAAGGAAAAAAATGGCAGGGATAGGACAGACCAATAGCTTCAGCACCGAGAAGTTGATGAAAAAGGCCCTGATTAAAACAAAGATTTTGTTTCTCAAGGGAGAGAGAACGGCAGACCATTATCTGCGAAAGGTTTCTCATTCTCAAAAATTCAAAGATGACTATTGGGGGGAGATAGGCAAGAAATAATGTTTGCCTGAGTAGCTCAGTGGCCAGAGCAACTGTTTTGTAAACAGTAGGTCGTCGGTCCAAATCCGACCTCAGGCTATTCGTTGATTTGATAACACTTGATAATATTTGATAACATTTGATAACAGTAGAGAGACCTTATCAGTGTCGCCAAAACGGCGATTTTGTTTTACAATGAAACAATTGTTAGGGTCGCACCCTAACATGTTAGGGTGCGACCCTAACAAGCTAACAAGTGATGGAGAAAGAGAATATAATTTCTGAACAGGAATTTTTAAATTCAATCTGATTTTTAAAAAAATACAAGAGCTGCTGCGCCGAAGAGTGTGATATCTTCGCCCAAAGGAGTGGTAATAATTTTGGGGGCAGTTAGATATTTATCAATATTTTTTTTGATATAAGGCAGGATGAATTCTTTGTTGTTTAAGAATACTGCGCCACCAATGCTAATAATTTCCGGACTATAGGCAATAATGATATTGGAAATACCTCTGGCATTGATTTGTCCGATTTCTTCAAGAAATTTTAGGACAACTTTGTCCGCCTTCCGGGCTAAATCAAAAATGTCCTTTGCTGTTTTGACCGGACATTTCTTTTTAATTTTATTATATTTTAACCAATATCTAAAAAAGCGAGGAAGATTATTGCCAGAGCAATAGCCCTCCCAGTGTCCATATCCTTTTTTACAGCCACATAATAGGTTGTATTTTGTGTCCACAATGAAATGTCCGACTTCAGCCACATTGCCATTATGTCCGCATAATAGATGATTGTCCACAATGGCTCCTCCGCCGATACCGGAAGATATAGTGACATAAACCAGATTTTCATATTTCCTGCCAGCGCCAAAGATTTTTTCTCCCCAGACAGCGGCCGTGCAATCATTGGATAAATAAATCGGAAAAAAGAAATATTTTTTTAAAGGTTTTGTCAGAGGAATTTCTTTGAAAGGAATATTCGGCGAGTCAAGAATTTTTTCTGATTTATGGTCTAATGGTCCGATAGAACTAATTCCAATTCCAGCGATTTGTTTTTTGGATTGACCTTCGAGCAGGGCGTTGATAAGCACAATGAGTGTCTTGGTGATAATTGTTCCCGAGTTTCCGGTTTTGGGAGTTTCGGTTCTTAAATATTTTAATATTTTGCCGTTTTTTGAAATTAAGGCAACCCGTAAATTTGAAGCTCCTAAATCAACGGCAATCGCCAAATCTTTTTTCATAACTTTATTGATTATTTATTATTGATTAGTAATTAATTATTATTGATTCTTTTTTTCTTTTAATGATTAATTATTACTGATCAATGATTTTTTCCAGCCCCTCCCCTCTTCTTTGTTTTCAACAAAACAGCGAGGCAGGGAGTAGGGTAGGGGATGTACTAATCAATAATCAATAATCATTTATCATTGATTGATAATTATTATTTCATTATATCACTTGACAATTTTTTGGAAATGAATACAATTGGTATACGTGTAAAAAATACACAGGTTCTTTGACAATCAAATAGTTAACAAAAGATAAATTTTTAGAGTTGTTCCGACTAT
>CAYMBW010000009.1:0-20498 GCA_964388775.1 uncultured Candidatus Saccharibacteria bacterium
TAGATTTTTATATGATAGTTTAATTTCAAGGTTCTGCGAGCGGAGCGAGCAGGTTCTTATTTTTAATTTTTAACTTTGGACTTAGGTCGCGAAGCGACCGCTTGTGCCGAAGAAGGGAGTTGAACCCTTACGAGCTTGCGCTCACTGACTCCTGAAGCCAGCGCGTATACCAATTCCGCCACTTCGGCAAGTTGACAAATTTTTAAAAAGTGGTAGGATTAAGGGCATCAAAAACTGATTGAAAAAAAAGACGGGAGGTTGCGATGAAAAAATTGGGAGCTTTACTGGCCATTGCGGGATTTACGGGGATAATACTTATCACATCGTTCCCGCAGACGGAAGGATGGTTGTCCGGGACAGGCTTGATTCCTCTGCTCATGTGCATTGTATGCATAGTAGCAATGGTGTTGGGTATAGTTCTCCTTGTGCAGCAGACCCTGCGGGCTCTGTGGGGAGATGATTCATCCAAAGAGACGTACCTCGTTATCCAGTCGGGTTCTAAAGGAGGAGAAACGCAGTTTCTTTATCTCTCTCACATAGATATCTCTGCAGACAAGGCCCTGCGGAAGACATTCAAAGCTGAGAACGTTCCCGTAGAGATTGAAAGGAACTGTATAGTACGGGTCAAGGGTCGTAAGGTAACCCTGATTGCTATGGTGCATTTTATCCCCAAACCCGATAAGGGCGAGTGATTTCAAAACTCGCTATATTGCGCTTAACTATGCCCGCCCGAGGGTTTCGACTCTCGCGGCGGTTTTTTTATAAAAAAGAAAGTTCCTCTGGAAGAGATGGTTGGGGATTTTCAAATCTCAAAGCAAGGACATTTTTGTAGTTTTCGTTTTTAATCCAACCTTGAGTCGTGTAGAAATAGCAAGCGCCATTTCTTTTCTGGATTCCTTTATAACTGTTTTTCATTTCTTTGTCAACCCAATTTGCCATTTTTAATGTCTTGGTTGCAGGATTGATTGTAATATGGCTGTATAAAGAGGGGACGATACACACTTCTCCTTGTTTCGCCTTAACAGCGTAAACATCCTCTATTATATCATTTTTTTCTTTTTGGAGGAGAAAGATTGCTTCGCCTTCCAGGACAATATATATTTCCCCGCATTCGTTTGTATGGGTATGCCCTTTGGTTTTGTTAAATTCTTTTCCCAGCATTAGGGGAAAGATTACAGTAATGTCATACCTTAAATTATTTTTTTCTTTCAGCCCGCGGTACATATAATACAATTCTGTATCCGGGTCGGCTGTTTTTTGCCATTCTTTATCATACAAAACAGAGCCCATATCTTTTATGGCGCGAATTTCGGGGGTTAGCTTTGTTAAATCAAATTCCATTACTTTAAAATTCTTTTTGTCTTGATATACCAATCGGCAATTCCGGCGAATCTTTGAGAAGGGTCAGAGATTATATGGGTCTCAATTCCCTTAATCTCGCTCGAGGCAAGATATATGAAATCAGGATTAAATAGGAAAATCGCCGGGATATCTGAATTTAGCAAATTCTGCGCTTCTTCCATTTTTTCAATGAGAACGTTTTTATCAGAGGTTGTCCTAATTTGTTCTAATAATTTATCGACCTTAGCGTTCTTGTAATCCGCAAGATTCAGGCCCGGATAAATTCTTTGGCTGGAATGCCAGAAGGGAAAGGGGTCGGGGATAATGCCGAGCACTTGGCCGAACAATAAGGTTTCATATTCACGCTCTTTAATCACGGTTTGTTTGATTTCCGTGATTGAGAGAGCGTTTATTTCTGTCTCTATCCCGATTTTTGCCCATTGTTCTTTCAATAACTCCGCTACCTTTTGGAGCATTGGGTCAATGGGTGTAGTAATCGTTATTTTGAACGGAATGTTTTGGGCAAGGTTAATAACGCACACCTCATTTAGCTTCTTTCTGGTGCTTGGCCCCACTACTCCGTTGCCTGCGGAAAGTCCCGACGGTTTTAAGATTTCATCAGCATACTTCTCCTGGAATTTTATAACCGCTGTCTTCGTCTTATCGCCGAAGTAACTGGAAATCTCGCCATCAGGGTAAATATCGCTGAATTTAGCCAAGCATTGTTGGAGGTATTCCACTGTTTTGCCTTTTGCGCCGGACGACAATGTGCTTACAAAATTCATTGTTTCCGCGCTTTTGATTTTCAGCAGTTTTCCGTCTTGCTCAACAAATCCGGCATTGCTTAATAATTGTTTCGCTTCATCAAGATTGAATTCGCCCGGCGAAGAGGTGCTTTCAGGGCTGTATAGATTTAATAAGAAAGGGGACTCTGTGACAGCGCCCTTATCAGACAATATTTTTTCTTTGATTTCCTGTTTATTGGTGGCGAGATTCAGAGCGCGCCTGATTGTATCTTGCGCCAAAAATTCACTTTTAGCGGGGTTAAAGAAAAGAGCAAAATATCGAGGGATGAGAAAAGAATATTCGCTGAGATTGTAAACCGATTTATAGTCGCCGGAAAGTAAGGAAAGGGCGTCAATAATATTATTTTCCGCTGCGCGCAGGAGTTCTGCCCCGTTTTCAAAAAATAGGAAATTAATCTGGTTGATATATGGCGGTTGTCCGTAATAGTCAAGGAATTTAGTTAAGTTGATTGAGGTAATTTTACCTGTCTTATCCTGGATTATGTTTTGTATTTGAAAGGGGCCGGAGCCGATTGCTTTAAAATTATATGAAGAAAGGGGAAAATGTTCCGCTGAAATTTCCGACCAAATATGGTCAGGCATAATTTTCAGGCAAAGAGTTTCCAAAAACGCAGGATAGGCATTTTTAAGAGTGATGATTATTTGGTATTGGGAAATTTTTTCCGCTTTTACGTCCAGCCATTTCGCTTGTATCGGGCTTTTAAAGTCGGGGCTTTGGATTGTTTTGATGGTAAAAATTACATCATCAGCCGTAAGCGGTTGTCCATCATGGAAGACCGCATTTTCTTTCAGGGTAAGATTATAAAGTTTTCCGTCATTCTCAATAGAGTATTCTTTCACAAGGTCGGGAACGATTTCTCCCGCGCTGTCATATTGGAAAAGTCCGGAATAAACTAAATTCACCAGGTCTCTGTCAACATCGTTTGAAGCGGCGTAAATCGGATTTATAAATCTCGGCTGGCCCAAGATGCCTTCTCTTAAAATTCCGCCGTTGGCAGGCGCGACAATTGTGCCGGACACATAAGAAGAAGCGATAAGATAACCGCCCGAGGCGAGAAAGGCAACAAAGAATACAAAAAAAAGTACTTTTTCTTTTTTATTAAGAACCTTTGGCAGGGCTCTGGCCATATTAAAAACCCGAGCGATTTGCGGTTTTAGTTTTTTCTTGAGCGGTTGGACGCTCAACCTTGGTTTAATAGAATTCAATCCCTTTTGAATTTTAGGGTTGATATGAATCGTTTTATTTCAAACTAAAAGATTAGATTCAGAACGGCTAAGATTATAAACAGGGCGCCTAAGGTAACCGTCGCCCAAAATATTTTTTTCTCAATACCGCGTCTCGAGCCGTAGAAAGCGCCTCCTTCCTGCCCGAAAACAGACCCGATTGCCGAGCCCCTTTGCTGGAGCAGAACGCCGGTTACCAAAAAAATTGAGATAATGATTTGGAGAATAGCGAGGATATTAATCGTCATATCTTTGTTTTTTCCAACTGCGCTTGGCAAGCAGATAAAAGAAAAAGCTTGAAGCCCAGATGATTAAAGTAGTTATTACTAATGGAACTGTGCCCGATATCTGAAAATTGTTTGGAAACAAAACATACGAAACGAACCAGACAATCACAATATTTATTACTAACCCAATTAAACCAAAAGTCAATAGTCGGACCGGGAAGAGAAAGAAATTCAGAATTGGTTTGATAAAGTAATTGATTATACCAAATATTAAGCCGATTAAAAGAAAAATTTTGTTGGCGCCACTGAATTGGACTCCGGCAATGAATTCGGATGCCAAATAGATACCGAGCATTCCGGCTATGATTTGGAAGAAAAAACCTTTCATTGACATATTATATCATTTTTAAACAGCAAAGCAATAAAAATCTTGACAAAGTTGTGAGATTAGTTTAAGGTATAAATCGCAATAACAAACCAATTAAAACGAGAAAGGTCGTTTTAGCAAGTAATCATATAAAGAAAATGAATATTAAACCATTGGCTGATTATATTTTAATTGAGCCGGTTACTACGGAAGAAAAAACAAAAAGTGGAATATTTTTACCGGCAACAGCGGAAAAAGAGAGGCCGGAACAGGGAACTGTTATAGCGGTCGGCACGGGCAAGAAAACCGCTTCAGGGAAAATCATTCTTTTGGACGTGAAGGTTGGGGACAAGGTTTTATTTACTAAATATGGTCCCAATGAAATAGAAATAGATGGCAAGGAGTATTTAATTGCGCGAGAAGACGATATTTTAGCAATTTTGGAATAATTCCAAAATTGCTAAATCAATAATCAATAATAATTAATCAACAGCAAGAGAAATGGCAAAGAACATCATATATTCCGAGGCAGCTCGGAAAAAATTAAAAGCTGGCGTCGACAAGTTGGCTGATGTCGTAAAGGTAACTCTTGGTCCAAGAGGCAGGAATGTGATTTTGGACAAGGGTTTTGGTTCTCCAGTGATTACCAATGACGGCGTTACCATCGCCAAAGAGATTGAACTGGAAGATAAGGTTGAAAATCTGGGAGCAGAGATTGTCAAAGAAGTTGCTTCTAAGGCGAATGATATGGCTGGAGATGGGACCACTACGGCTACCGTTTTAGCCCAAGCCATCATTGGCGAAGGGATTAAGAATGTGGCGGCCGGAGCAAATCCCTTGGCTCTTAAAAAGGGAATTGAACTGGCGTCCAGGAGAGTGGTTGAATTTTTAAAAGAGATTTCAAAGCCAATGACAGGTAAAGAAGATATTGCCAAGGTTGCCACTATCGCAGCCGAGGACTCGGAACTGGGCAATATGATTGCCGATGTGATAGATGAGGCGGGCAAAGATGGAGTGGTGACGATAGAAGAATCAAAGACATTCGGCTTGCAAAAAGAAATTGTTAAAGGGCTTCAAATTGATAGGGGCTATATCTCTCCATATATGATAACTGACGCGGAGCATATGAAGGCAGAGCTTGAGGAGCCATATATTTTAATAACCGATAAAAAGATTTCATCTATAAAGGAAATTATTCCCATTTTGGAAAAAATTGCCCAAACCGGTAAGAAAGAAGTTGTCATTATTGCCGAAGATGTTGATGGAGAAGCTTTGGCAACATTGCTGGTTAATAAGATTAGAGGAGTATTTAACGCCTTGGCAATAAAAGCGCCCGGATTCGGCGATAGAAAAAAAGAGATGCTTGAGGATATCGCCTGTTTAGTCGGGGCAAAAGTTATTTCAGAGGATGTCGGACTGAAAATTGAGAGTACGGAGATTGATATGCTCGGCCAAGCCAGAAAAGTGGTTGCCACCAAAGATAATACAATTATTGTGGAAGGCAAGGGGAGCAAACAAGAAACAGAAACAAGAATTTCCCAGATTAAACAGCAATTGGAAATTGTCGATTCAGAGTTTGATAAAGATAAATTACAAGAGCGCTTGGCAAAATTAGCCGGTGGAGTGGCTGTTATTAAAGTGGGAGCGCCTACCGAAGTTGAACAAAAAGTAAGACAGCATAAAGCAGAAGACGCTTTGTCAGCAGCCCGTTCCGCCCTTGAAGAGGGGATTGTCCCGGGCGGGGGCGTGGCGTTAATAGAAGCGACTAAGGTTTTGGCTAATCTGGAGATTACTGAAAAAAGAGAATTAGTCAAAGATATACAGACAGGGGTTGATATTCTTAAGAAAGCGATCGAGGCGCCGGCCAGGCAGATTGCCTATAATGCCGGAGTGGATGCGGGAGTGGTCGTTGCAAGAATCAAAGGGAGTGAGGAAATGGACTTCGGATTCAACGCCCAGACATTAAGGTTTGAGAATCTTATTCAATCAGGCATAATTGACCCAACTAAAGTTGTCAGGTCTGCGTTGGAAAATGCGGTATCTGCCGCTGCCACATTTCTGACAACGGAAGCAGCGGTTACTGACAAGCCGGAAAAGAAAAACAATAATCCTATGGAGCAAGGCAATCCTTACGGAGATTTCTGAAACAGTTAAAATAGAAGGAAAGAGATAACCCAAAGAAACAATTCAAAACCCTGCCGACTCGGCAGGGTTTTGAATCATGGCCTTGTCAAATTGTTAGGGTCAGACCCTAACATCTAACTAACATTTAACATTGTTAGGGTCTGACCCTAACAGTGCCTAACAATGTGCGGGCTTGTTTTTTGGGGTTATGTCAGCTATAATAACTATGAAGATAATCATTAATTCATAAAAATATGGGTATATTGCTAATCGTTATTATTGCGGTTTTAGCCCTGTTGTTTTTAGGCATAGTAGGGATATTCAATCGCTTGGTTGTGCTTCGCAACAGGGGCAAAGAGGCCTGGGCAGATATTGATGTCCAGCTGAAAAGGAGATACAACTTAATCCCTAATTTGGTAAATACCGTCAAAGGGTATGCCCAGCACGAGAGGGAACTTTTTGAAAAAGTGACGCAGGCAAGAGCGCAGGCAATGAGCGCGCAGGGAGCGGGAGAAAAAGGCAAGGCGGAAAATATGCTGTCCAATACCTTAAAGTCCCTTTTTGCCGTTGTAGAGAATTATCCGGATTTGAAGGCCTCGGATAACTTCAAACACCTTCAAGAGGAATTGACTGACACGGAAGATAAAGTTCAGGCAGCCAGAAGGTTTTATAACGGCAATGTCAAAGAGCTTAATATTAAAATTGAAAGTTTCCCTTCCAACACAATCGCCAACCTTTTCAATTTTAAGAAGATGGACCTTTTTGAGCTGACGGCTCCGGAAGAGAGAGAAGCCCCCAAAGTAGCGTTCTAAAAATCTTTTTTGCCGGGATACAATTTTTAGGACACTGCGTTAAAAAATGACATCATACAATGTCGCTGAATCTAATGTCCGCAAGACATGGCTTTTACTAACCGTGTTTTTGATTTTGATTATAGGGGTGGGATGGATATTCAGTTATGTTCTTGAAAGTCCGGGAATTTTGTATTTTGCCGTTGGCTTCAGTGTTTTTATGAGCTTTAGCAGTTATTGGTATTCTGACAAAATCGTCTTATCGTTGGCCGGGGCAAAATTAATCAAAAAATCGGATAATCCCGCTTTATACAGAATAGTTGAGAACCTCTGTATCACCGCCGGTCTTCCTTTCCCAAAAATATATATTATAAACGAAAGTCAGCCCAATGCCTTCGCCACCGGCCGAGACAAAAAACACGCAGTGGTGGCCGTAACTCAAGGATTGCTGGATAAATTGGAAAAGTCAGAGCTTGAGGGCGTCATTGCCCACGAGCTTTCGCATATAAAAAATAAGGATATGCTTTTGCAGACAATGGTGGTGGTGCTTGTCGGGGTTATCGCGTTGGCTTCGAATATGTTTTTAAGAATAGGATTTTATGGAAGGGGAAGAAGGGATTCGCGGGGAGGCGCGGGTGCGATCTTGGCGATTTTAGGAATTGTTTCCGCAATTCTGGCGCCCATAGCAGCTAATTTGATAAAGCTGGCGATTTCCAGAAAGCGGGAATTTTTAGCCGATGCCAACGGGGCTTTGCTCACGCGCTATCCTGAAGGATTAGCTCGGGCGCTTGAAAAGATTGCTCAAGACCCGAATCCATTAAGAAAAGCGAACAGCGCCACGGCTCATTTATATATTTCCAATCCTTTTCGCGGCAAACAGGCGGGGAGCTGGATTGCGAGGTTATATTCCACTCATCCGCCGACCGAAGAAAGGATAGCCGCGTTGATGGGAATGAAAGTTTAAATTTTATTTAATTTGAGCGAGCCCGCGTGAGGCGGGCGAGCGAATATGGTGGGGTGCTAGAGCGGCCAAATAGGACGGCTTGGAAAGCCGTGACCCTAACGGGTCCCGTGGGTTCGAATCCCACCCCCACCGCCAACACAATTTATTATTGACGCAACCCGAATGTCTTAATATTTTGATTTAAGCTAAAATGGTAATATGAAAACTAATCACAAGGTTATAGTAGGCGATTCCAGAAATATGGCAGAATTAGAAAATAATTCTGTTCATCTTGTGATTACTTCGCCGCCCTATTGGCAATTAAAAGATTATGGCTCATCAGATCAGATTGGCTTCAATGATAGTTATGAAAATTATATTAATAACCTAAATTTAGTATGGAAAGGGTGTTTTAGGGTTTTAGATGGTGGTTGTAGGCTTTGTATAAACATAGGCGATCAATTTGCTCGGTCGGTTTATTATGGCAGATATAAAATTATTCCGATTAGAACAGAAATAATTAAGTTTTGTGAAACTATCGGTTTTGATTATATGGGAGCTATCATTTGGCAGAAGGCAACGACAATGAATACTACTGGCGGTGCTACTATAATGGGAAGTTTCCCTTATCCTAGAAATGGAATTATTAAGTTGGATTATGAATTTATATTGATTTTTAAGAAATTAGGTGTTCCTCCTTTTGTATCAAAAGGAATAAAAGAAGAGTCAAAAATGTCAAAAGATGAATGGAATCAGTATTTTAATGGCCATTGGAATTTTAATGGCGCAAGGCAAGATAAACATTTAGCAATGTTTCCCGAAGAATTACCTAAACGGCTTATTAAAATGTTTAGCTTTGTCGGCGATAATGTATTGGACCCATTTTTAGGAAGCGGCACCACAATGCTTGCTGCGAAAAATTTAAATCGCAATTCGGTTGGGTACGAGATCAATAAGAATTATTTACCTACAATAAAAGAAAAGATCGGGGCAACCAAAGATGATTTGTTTAAAAATTTCGTATTTGAATTTATTGATCAAAAGCGACATAATATCAATTATACAAAAGATATGTCTGAATTGCCGTATATTTTTAAAGATACAATAAAGTTTGACCGGAAAATTGATCCGAAAAAATTACAATTTGGATCAAAAATTGATTCAACAGAAAGCGAGGCAATAAACACATATTCTGTCAAAAAAATCGTAAGTCCAGAAAAATTGTTATTAAATAATGATCTGTTGGTAAGGTTGATTGGGGTAAAAGTTAATAAAGATAAAATTGATGAAGCTATTAAATTTTTACAAGCAAAATTAAAAAACCAGAGAGTTTTTATGAGATTTGATTCACTAAAATACGATCAAGAAAACAATCTACTCTGCTATTTATACTTGAAAAATAAGACATTTATAAATGCACATTTGATAAAAAATCAACTTGTCGATGTTGATAGCAATTTTGATTATAAATACAAAATAAAATTTTTAAATTTAACAAAATAATATGGCAAAAGAATGGATATTAAATCAAGCGAATATGCGGTGGGGACTAACCAGAAAAAGTAAAGTTGGTCCTGTTGCAGAGTTGATTAGAAAATGTGCTCCGAAGACAATAAAAGAGTGGGAAAAATTTTATTTAGACAAAGCCCATTCGAAACAGCACCTCGAGCAGCTCGGAAAAACTTTGTTTATTAAGGTCACTGATGTTTGTAAAGCCGAGATAGAAGGTGTTACCGAAAAAGATTGTATAAATTTTATATATAATTTAGTAATAAATAGAACCTTCGACGGTTATCAGTCAGAGATTCAAACAATCTATGGACAGCTTGAAAAAATTCTTGGAGTTAAAATCGAGCCCGCCCCCGACGAATGGGATAGAGGATATAATGTTGATTATTTTATTAAAATTCGCGAAAAATATATTGGTCTTCAAGTAAAACCGGCAGGATTTGAATATATTACGCAAATAATCAACGAGAGAGAACAGCAGAAAAAAACGCACGAAAAATTTACAGCAAAATATGGCGGAAAAGTATTCTATATTATTTCAATAACCGAAAGTAAAAATAAGATAATCCATAATCCCGAAGTAATTGAAGAAATAAAAAAAGAGATTGAAAGATTAAAATAGGTGGCGCGCCAGTTTTACTGGTACGAAATTCAGTGACGGTAAAAATATTACCCCGACCCACGTGCCTCGATTGGAAAACCTCCCAAAACCATCAAAAACACCTTCAAATAACCAGTACCTAACCATAGTGTCCCGCCAACACAATTTATTATCGCGCAGACCTATTTAGTTTAGACAACAGGGCGAGGCGAGTGACTCGAACCCTTTTGTTTTTGCCGCCGTAGATAGAAAAATGAAGTTTGTTATAAAGATTGAATGTGATGAAAAATATCTTCGGCAGCAATCGCTCCTTCGGCGCAAGATGTGATTATTTGTCTAAAATTATTAGAATTAGTAGTAATATCTCCGGCTGCCCAAATTTCCGGGCAGGAAGTTTTTTGGTCTGCGCCTACCTTAATATAATTTTGTTCGTTCTCTTCAATTTTTAAATTTTTGATATAATTACACGCTCTGGGGACAAGTCCGACTTCGACAAACAATCCGTCTAAGTCAACGGAATTTTTGCCTTGATATGGCTTACTAAGTTGAACCCCGGTTAATCTTTCTTCTCCTGTCAAATTTTTGATATTGGTTTCCAATAAAACCTTGATTTTAGGATGTTGGGAAATTTTTTCTGTCCAAATCGGTTCACCTCTTAATTTTTGGCCTCGATAGATTAAGTAAACCTTTTTAGCGATTTTAGCCAAATACAAAGCCGCTGTTAATGCTGAATCGCTCCCTCCGGCAACGGCCACTATTTTATTTCTATACAACATGCCGTCACAAGTGGCGCAATAAGAGAGCCCATGGCCCAATAACTTATGCTCATTTTCTAATCCTAATTTGCGATGCTCGGTTCCGGTGGCTAAAAGTATGGTTTTGGCAAGATAATTTTCACCGCTGTCCAATTCTATCATAAAACCGAACTGATTTTTCTGAATATCATTAACTTCGGCATTTTTTATCTCTATCCCTTGACTCAAAGCGTTAGCTTTTATTTTTTCCGTCAAATCAATACCGCTAATATTCTGCTCACTGGGGAAATTACAAATTTTATGGGACTCGGTCATTAAACCGCCCTCTATTTGACCGATAACAAGAGTGTTTAGCTTATAACGGCCGGCATAAATGCTGGCTGTCAAGCCGGCTGGTCCGGCGCCAACAATAATTAAATCGTAAAGAGGTTTATTCATAATTTTAAAATTTTATTTTATCACAACTCGGCCTCTTAATTTTTCGGCTGTCAAAATTTTATTAACGGCTAAAACATAAGCAGCTTGGCGCAGGGTAATCGCTCCTGATTTTTCTTGGTATTTATGATAGACCCTTTGCCAATTGGTCTTCATTTTTTTATCCAAAAGTTCACTCAAGTATTTTTCATCAAGAATTTGACCGGTGCGATTTTGCGCCCATTCGAAATAACTGACAATCACTCCGCCGGAATTGGCCAAAATATCCGGTACAATCACTTTTTGCTTGTTAGTCAGTATTTTATCAGCTTCATAATTAATCGGGCCGTTGGCTAATTCTACAAGATAATTGGTTTTAATTTTAGCGGCGTTATTTTCAGTGATTTGATTTTCCAGAGCCGCTAAAACCAAAATGTCAACCGGCAATTCTAATAAATCTTCATTGGTGATTTTTTGACCAATTGAATAGTCGTTTACGCTTTGCCCGCCTTTTTTGAACTCCACCAATTTGATAATATCAAGCCCATTTTCATTATAAATACCGCCTTGACTATCGGAAACGGCTATTATTTTGAATCCGTCTTGATACAATTTTTGCGCCATAAAATGTCCGGCATTGCCAAAACCTTGGACGGCAATAGTCAGGTCTTCTTTGTCAGCCAAAAAATTACCAATCATTTCTTTGGTTATTAAATAACCGCCTTGAGCCGTCGCATCGCTACGCAAAGCAATACCCCCAAGCTCAATCGGTTTTCCGGTAATCATTCCCGGTTCATGTCGTCCCGTTTTTTTCTCAAATTCATCAAGCATCCAAGACATAATTTTACTATCAGTATAGACGTCTGGAGCGGGGATATCCTTATCTTGGCCAAGATAAGGATAGAAAGCGTCAATATATTTACGGCTTACCGTTTCCAGCTCGACTTGGTCGGCTGTTTTGGGGTTGAATTTAACACCACCCTTAGCTCCGCCATAAGGGATATCAGCCAAAGAATTTTTTAATGTCATCCAAAAAGCCAATGATTTAACTTCGTCTTCGTTTACTTCCGGATGAAAACGGATGCCACCTTTGCCCGGACCAAGCGCTTGATTATAGAGAATTCTCCAAGCCGGATATTTTTTGCCATTAATATCTAATTCTGAATAATTAATCCGAATCGGCTCTATGAGTATGGCTATTTCCGCATCCGTAATATTTTCTATTTTTTGAATGTCCTTTAGACGTTTTAGATTGTCATTAGAAATATTCATATGTTTTCCCAATTATCTAATTATTAATGAGTTTTTCAAGCTCATTTTTAATTGTACTTAGATTTCTTAATCCGATAAACTCGCCGGCCACTTGTCCGCCCTTAAATAATTTCATATTGGGAATGCTTTGAATCTGAAATTCAATGGCCAAATTTTGGTTTTCCGGTTTTTCTGTATTAACTTTAGCAACCCTAATCTTCCCATCCATCAAATTGGAAAGTTCTTCTAAGGTCGGCGCCATCATCCGACAGGGCATACACCAGGGAGCCCAAAAGTCCACTAAAACCGGCAATTCACTTTGCCTAACTTCTTGAGTAAATTCGTTTTCTCCGTTTATATTCACCACTTTTGATTGTCCCATATTTTTTAAATTAATTTATTAATTATTATTTATTAATCGATTTATGCTTACAAATCAAATATTTTAAGTCATTTGCAAGTTCGCTTCTGCGTATTATTACTTTTAAAATAATTGTTTGCGGAAACCAACTGAAATTAAAAATAACATTGCGCTGAAAACAATCACCATGGGGCCGCTTGGGAGATGGATAAAATGAGCGATAAGAATTCCGGCAATCGCTGAAATAATCCCAAGAGTAATGGCCCATACTTTATACGTATGCAGACCTTTACTTATATTTTTTGCCGAAGCGGCGGGAATGGCAATAAGAGCGGCGGTTATCAATCCTCCCACGAGATATACACCTAACGCAACAACGATGGCAATACTTAATAAGTAAAGTAAATTATAGAGTTGTATATTGACACCCTCTATGGTCGCCAAATCTTCATGGACATTTATTAGCATCATTTTTTGATACAGTTGTTTTATAACACAGAAGACCAATAAGCTTGAAATAACTACAAATATTGTTTCTCCAAGAGTTATTTTCGCGATACTGCCGGTCAAGGCCGCTTCCGCCTTATCAATTGGTAAAAAAAGCAAAGCTGACCCGACTCCCGAGGCAAAAATAATCGCCGCCAAATTTTCCATAGGCAGTTTCGTCTTTTTTTCTAGAAGCCAAATAAGGATTGCTCCAATAATAACAAACGGAAAAACTCCCAATGATATATTAAATCCGCAGATTAAAGCCAAGGCCACCCCCGGGAAAGCGAGATGGGCCAATGGTCCGGCTATTACCGACATTTTTTTGGAAAGCATTAATGTTCCCAAATAGCCGGCGACTCCGCTGATAAAAATTCCACTGATTAAGGTAAGAATAATTTGTAGAGACATAATTTTATCAATCAATGATGTTCATAAAATTTAATCTCGGCGCCGAAAAGTTTTTCCAATGTCTTGGGGTCTAAGATTTCTCTGGGTTTCCCGAAACAATTATGTCCTTTGCGGTTGAGACACAGCACTTCGTTTGAATATTTATACACGATATTTAAGTCGTGCGTGACCAGAAAAATAGTTATTTTTTCTTTTTCTTGAATCGCGCGCAAAAGAGAGTAAATGGTTTCTCCGCCGCCGATATCTATTCCGGTTGTCGGTTCATCAAAAAATATAACTTGGGGATGGGAAATCAATACCCAAGCTACCAGCATTCTTTGAAATTGTCCGCTGGATAGGTCTCCGGCTGTTTTAATCAGTATTTTTTTTTCCAACCCCACTAAATTTAAAAATTGCGTTATCTCTTCAAGTGTTGGCGCAGGATTTTTCAAAGCAAAAAAATCTTGCACCGTCAACGGGAAATCTTTAACCTTTAACTGAGTCAACCCTTGCGGCAAATAACCGATTTTCGGTTTTTGTTCCCAAATGATTTTTCCCTCATAGGGCAAAAATCCTAACAGCGTTCTTAATAGAACGCTTTTGCCCGCACCATTGGGACCCATAATCGTCAGAATTTCCCCTTGAGCGGCTTGAAAGGATAAATTTTCTATAATCTTTTCGCCGTCTAAATTGACATTTAAATTTTTTACTTCTAAAAACATAATATTTATTGTTTGATTATTTTAATCGCTTTTCCGTTTATCAACGCATCGGCTATTTTTTTATAAGCGGAATAAAGTATTCTTTGATAAGTGCTTTGGGACGTGCGCATTTTGTTAGCCGCTTTTTTTTGTTCCATATTATTAATATGGCGCAAGCGATAGGCCTCGATTTCTTCGCTGGTGAGCTCTACAATTTCAAGTTCCCTCATGGGCACGCCTTGAGGTTTGAAGTAAGTTATCCTCGGATTAAAATCTATTTTTCGGCAAAGTCTTGGTCTAGGCATATTATTTATAGTGACTTTAATTATATCAAGCTTGTCAAATCTTTGAACTATTCTCTTCCTAAATTAATTTTACAATTTAGACATTGAAGAGTGGAACAAGGCACTCCGCGCTCGTGAAGGATTTTATAGCCGCATTTAGGACAAACACAATAACCGTTAGGTCCTTGACCGGCCGCTTTCTCGGCCTTACCTTCAAATCTGCCTTGTCTTTGCCAACCGAATCCCCGGCCCAAAGCCGGTTTGTAAAATCCGGTTTCTACTGCATGACTTTTAATTTGGATAGCAACATAAGAAAGATTCTCAATCTCTTTCATCAATTTTTCTCTCAAACTTCCGGAAATTTTAGTCGCTTCTTCCACCTTTAAATTGTTTGGCAGTGTTATCTCTAAATTGGCCGTAACGGCCGAACCTTTTTTCTGAGTTTTCAAAGAATCAATTTCAATATTTTTTTCTTTCGCGAGCGATTTTATTTTTTCTTCAATCATTGGGCCGGCAGTAACATCAAGCAAAGAATCCATCGTTTCTTTGCCTAAAGAAAAGGATTCTTTAATAATGTATAGGCCAACCAGTAAGGCCAAAAGGGGATCAAAATAAATCCAATAGGGGGTTAAAAACAATCCGGCGAAAATCGCTAATGAAGCGTAGACATCAATGCGGTCATGTGTGCCATTGGAAAGTAAAACTACTGAATTTTCTTTTTTTCCAAAATAAATTTCCAAACGAGACATTATTCCGTTGACTAATGCCGAGAAGAGCATTATGGCAAAAGCTAAAGCCGGAATTTTTATTGCAGAGGGGCTTAAAAATTTTTGATAGGATTCGTAAATAATTCCAACTCCTGTCCCGAATAAAAATAAAGTGATAAAAAGCCCCGCTAAAACCTCAAATTTATAATGGCCGTAAGGATGTTTTTGGTCTTTCGGCTTTTGGGAGATTTTAATTCCCATATAGCCAATAGCGGAAGAAAAAATATCCATAAGAGAATGCAATCCTTCAGCCAAAATAGCGCTAGAATTAGAAATAAGGCCAATGATAATTTTTCCACCGGCTAAGAGGGCGTTAGCGGCTATGGAGGTTGCCGCGATTTTTTCTTTTACTCCGTTAAAAAGTTGCATGTTAATCTATAATCACGATGCTTAATAAGTATTAAAATCAAAAAAAGGGATTTTTGCCGGATATTTATATTGAAGATATTCAACTGAATCCATTTTATAATAAATTTTGATTAAAAACAGGCTCCGGCCCCTTTTTACAAAGAGGCCGGTTCTCATACGTTTTTTATTTTTGCTGATCCTTCAGGGCAGCTTTTTCTTTTTTAATCGCCTCCAATTCTTCTTCAAGGATTTTTTCTTCGTCTTCCAAGGCCGTCAATTCGTTTTTGGGAGAAATGAATTTTCTGAAACCGAAACCATAACCGCCGCGACCACCCCATCCTCGTCTTATTCCGCTCCCACAAAAACCTAGTCCTCGACCAGTGCCAGCGCCTTGACCCATGGGGCCTGTTTTGTCCATTCTTGGCATATGTTTTTTAAATTTTAATAATATTTGGTAATGCGACCTTTGATGCACATTACCTATTATGAGTATACGCCCATAACTATATTGATGTCAAGAAGAATGTTTTTTAAACTTCATTAAACCCAATGATTGATAAATTTTTTCTATTGTTTGTTTCTTTTTTTAACCGATACTTTTATGGTCAGATTTTAGATGATTTAATGCGAGCCCCTGTTCAAAAAGTCAAAAAAGCCCTACAATACCTTATATGGAATGGAGGCATTTAACTCAGATGTCTGTTTTTGCTTACCATTGAGTTTCAAATTTTTGATTGATTTTCATTAGTCAATTTTAATGTAGCCAATACGGATGAGATTTTAACAGCCAAGAAGAAAATTAAAAATTTATAAACAAAATTTAGATTAGATTATATGAAAACAGCAGCGATTATACCGGCATATAATGAAGAGAAGAGCTTGGGAGATGTTCTGAATGTAGTTGTTGGCCACCCCTTGATAGGGGAGGTTATTGTAGTGGATGACGGGTCAAAAGATTCGACTTCAGTTGTGGCAAAAGCGCATAATGTTTCGCGCGTTATTACCCTAAACGAAAATGGGGGCAAGGGCAGGGCTCTTGATATCGGTGTGCAAAATACCGAGGCAGACATAATCCTTTTTCTTGATGCGGACTTGATAGGATTTAGACAGATTCATGTAACCAATTTAATCAAACCGGTGATTGACAAGGAGTGCGAAATGACGGTCGGAGCGATTGACAGGTCAAAACTAAGCTCTGCCCTTAATAGAAAATTAAACAGAATAGAGTCCCCATTTTCCGGTATGAGAGCTATCAAAAGAAATGTCTGGGATATTGTGCCGGAGGCCTATAAAAATAAGTTCTATATTGAAACCGCCATTACTTATCTTGCCAAGAAAAAAGGAATTAAAGTTAAGCCGATGGTCCTGACCGGCGTGACCCATATTATAAAAGAAAAGAAGATGGGTTTTTGGAAGGGCCATTGGGCAAGGTGGAAAATGCACTGGAATATTATCTGGGCGAGTATATTATTAAGAATAAAGGGGCCGAAGAAATATGGATTCAGTCATCAATGAAATAAAAGAGAAGCTTGATATTGTTGATGTTATTTCAAGCTATATAAAGCTTGAAAAAACAGGGGCCAATTATCGGGCCCTTTGCCCTTTTCATTCAGAAAAAAAGCCGTCTTTTTTTGTAAGCCCCACTCGCCAGATATGGTCTTGCTTCGGGTGCGGTAGCAAAGGTGATATTTTTGCTTTTGTCAAAGAGATTGAAGGTGTTGAATTTGGAGATGCCTTACGTATTCTCGCCAAGAGAGCGGGGGTGGAATTAAAAAGACAAAATCCTCAAGTTCAGACAGCCAGGAAAAGGATTTACGATGTTTGCGAGTTGGCAACCAGATTTTTTGAGCAACAGCTTTTTTCCGGTTTGTCCGGGAAGAAAGCGAAAGAGTATCTTTTGAAAAGAGGATTGAATGAGGAATCAATAACGAAATGGCGAGTCGGTTTTGCTCCTGATTCCTGGAACAGTTTGATGAATTTTTTACAGCAAAAGGGTTATTCGGTGGGAGAGATAAAAAGAGCGGGGTTGATTCTGGAAAGCGAGAAAGGGAAGACCTACGACCGGTTCCGGTCGCGGATAATATTTCCAATTTTCGATTTAAATTCCCAGGTAATTGGTTTTGGAGGCAGGGCCTTTGGAACAGACGAAGGACAGGAGACAGCCAAATATCTTAACATCCCCAATACTGTTCTTTATAACAAAAGCCAGGTTCTTTACGGTCTAAATCAGGCGAAAATTCCCATTAGGAAAAACGAAGGATGCGTTCTGGTGGAGGGCTATACCGATGTAATAATGTCTCATCAGGTAGGGGTTCAAAATGTGGTAGCAACTTCCGGAACTGCCCTTACGCCACTTCAACTTGCGATTCTAAAAAGATATTCCAATAATTTGATTACTGCTTTTGATATGGACATTGCCGGCGATTCAGCCACAAAAAGGGGAATTGATTTGGCGCAGGCGCAGGGGTTTAATATAAAGGTAGCAGTTTTGCCGAACCTTAAAGACCCGGCGGATATGGCGACAGAAGACCCGGAGGCCTGGAAAAAATTTATTGAAGAAGCCCATTCCATAGTGGAGTTCTATTTTGACAGCGCGTTTTCTAAATTTGACATTCAAAGTCACGATGGGAAAAGGAAGATTTCTGAAATGCTCATCCCCATCCTGAAAAGAATTCAGAATAAAATTGAACAATCGTCTTGGGTGAAAGAATTGGCTAACCGCTTGATGGTAAGCGAGGCAAGCGTTGAGGAAGAGTTGAAGAAATATGTTCCGGGACAGGCAACCGCGGAAACCTCGCAAAAACCTTATAATGAAAAAATCAAGAAATCCCGCAGAGACATCATTGAAGAAAGAGCATTGTCTCTGCTCTTGAATTATCCCGCCGGATTTGCGTTTTTAGAAGATAAATATCTTAATTGTTTATCCCAAAGGATTAAAGAAATAATCATTAAGATTAATAAAATAGAATCAAAAGATTTTAAACAAGCCGACCTTTCAGGCGAAAATAAAGATTTCTTAGATTTTCTGGCGCTACAAGGAGAGGTGGAGGTTGAAATGATAGACCAGGAACTAAATGTGGCAGAGGAAATAAGGGTTTGCTTCAAAGAGCTTGAATCCCTTACGATTAAAGAGCAGCTCAAGGAATTATCTGATAAAATTAGGATTGCGGAGCAAGAAAACAAAGAAGATGAAGTAGAAAAGTTGTGTGAAGAATTTCATCAGCTCACCGAGAGTTTGTCCAAAAATCATAGCGACGATAATCAGTCGAAAGCAACAATTAATGATTAATAATCTATAATATATGCCTAAAACCGAATTATCCAAAAATAAAAAAGCGGCGAAGAAGAAGATAGTTAAGCGGAAAGTGAAGCAAGCAAAGAAAGCGATTAAGAAAATTGCTAAAAATAAACTCATTAAGAAAAAATTTACCAAATTGCGCCCGAAAAAGAAAAAAACACTTAAGAACGCAATTGGCAGAACAGCTAACAGAACATTTAGGAATAAGCCCATTGAAGGAATCAAGGCAAATAAGATTAGGGAAAAAATTTTTCCTTTGGTTAAAATGGAAGAACTAATCAGAAGAGGCAGAACTCGGGGCTTTGTAACCTATAGTGAACTCGTCTATTTCTTTCCTAATTCAGAGAAAGATTTGGAAGGACTAGATGTGCTTTTCCAGCGCTTGGAAGATGAAGGTATTGAGCTCAAAAGGAGCCAGGGGTTTTTACGCATAGAAGAAGATGCGTGCGTCAAGCCCAAATCTAAGCCCATTATGAGCAGGCATCCTGATTCTATCCAAATGTATTTAAAAGAGATAAGCAAGGTTGGGTTTCTAACCGCCAAGGAAGAGAAAAGTTTAGCCAAAAGGATAGAAAGAGGCGACATAGCGGCTAAACAAAAACTTATTAGGGCTAACTTGCGGTTGGTGGTTTCTATCGCTAAGAAATACGTGGGCAGAACTCCGAATCTTACTTTGCTTGACTTAATTCAAGAAGGCAATTTAGGGCTTTTTAGAGCGGCGGAAAAATTTGACTGGAGAAGGGGCTATAAGTTTTCGACTTACGCCACTTGGTGGATAAGACAGGCCATTACCAGAGCATTGGCTGACCAGGCAAGAACAATCCGCATTCCGGTGCATATGATAGAAACCATTTCAAAATACACCAAGGTGAGGAGGGCTTTATTAAGAGAACTGGGCAGAGAGCCGTTAGTCGAGGAAATCAGCAGAGAAATGGGCGTTAGCACAGACAAAGTGAGACATATTAAAAAAATTGCTCAAAAAACGATTTCTTTGGAAACGCCGATAGGGAACAAAGAGGATGCAGACAGCGTTTTAGCGGAGTTTGTAAAAGATGAAGAAATGCCTTCTCCGTCAAAGTGGGCAGCGCGGGCATTACTTAAAGAAAGATTAGATGAAATTTTAACTGATTTAACCGATAGAGAACAGAAAATTTTAGCAATGAGATTCGGATTGACCGATGGGGTGACCCACACCTTACAAGAGGTAGGTGAAGTTTTTGCTGTTACGAGAGAGAGAATTCGCCAAATAGAAGCAAAGGCGCTGGAAAAAATACGCAAACACGACAAATTAAAAAAATTAGAAGGATACTGAACTAATCATTAATCATTAATTATTAATTATTAATTATTAATTATTAATCGCTCTTTGCTTGAAAAAGGGAAGAGAATAAGGTAAATTAAAACATTGTCAATTTAATATTTTGTTTTAATATTCCGCGGTAGCTCAATGGTAGAGCCATCGGCTGTTAACCGAAAGGTTGTAGGTTCGAGTCCTACCCGCGGAGCCAGT
>CAYMBW010000010.1:0-19753 GCA_964388775.1 uncultured Candidatus Saccharibacteria bacterium
TATAACTACGCAAGGTCGGCGAGCCAGGTTTTAATTGATTATAACGGAGGATTCGCGGTACGACTCGGCGAGTAAGAGGATGCGAAGAGGTTTGACATTAAAATCAGACCCATTATACTGTAAGTAGTCCAATTTAGCATATTTATTGTACTATGGAAAAAATACTAAAAACAATTTTTTATGAATGGAAAGAGAGAAAGTTGCCCGAGATAATAAGAAGAGAAAAAGACCTGAAAGAGTATCTCCGAGTAAAGCCCCAAAAGATTATAGCAATTACTGGTTTTAGAAGAATAGGAAAAACTTACTTAATTCTTCAGTTAATAAAAGAACTCTTAGAGAAAAAAGACAGAGAAGGGGTTGTTTATGTTAATTTTGAAGATGAAAGAATTCCTCTTAGAACAGAAATTTTGACTGATTTACTGCCTACCATAAAACAAACATTCCAAAAACTTCCTGAAATACTCTTTTTAGATGAAATTCAAGAAATTCCTGGATGGAGCAAATGGATGAGGAGGATTTATGACGAAGAAAGAATAAAGATATTTGTTACTGGTTCATCCTCTAAAATGTCTAGCAGAGAAATTCCCACTGAATTAAGAGGGAGATGCTTGGAAATAAAAGTTTCCCCTTTGTCATTCAAAGAATTTCTTAAATTTAAGAGCATTAAAATTAATTTTGAAGCAGCGTCTTATTCGGAAAATGAGAAAGCGAAAGTTTCCAAAGCACTGGAAGAGTATCTTCTTTATGGAGGAATGCCGGAAGTAGTATTAACTTCCGCAGAAAGAAAGATAGAAATCCTGCAGGGCTATTATAGAACGGTAATTAGAAGAGATATTAGTCAAAGATTTAAAATTAAGAACGAAGAGGGTTTAAAGGCCTTATTGCTGCTTATATTAAATTCTACTTCTTATTCAATAACTAAACTATATAACACTCTAAAAAGCCTTAATTATAAAATAGGAAAAACAACTCTTTTAAATTATCTTTCTTATATCGAGAATTCTTATTTTATGGAGAGCGTTTTTATTTTTTCTTATAAAATTAAAGACCAACTCCAATACCCGAGAAAGATTTATTTTATTGATAACGGTTTTATTACTGCTTTGTCTACAAAATTTTCAAAGGATTTTGGTCGACTTTATGAAAATTTAGTATTCCAAGAGTTAAAAAGAAGAGCTGATTATCAGACAGAGATTTTTTACTGGAAGAATAGGGCTGGCAGGGAAGTTGATTTTGTTTTGAGAGAGCAATCTAAAATCACGAGGTTAATTCAAGTTTGTTATGACATAAATGATCCTGTTACTAGAGACAGAGAAATAAAGGCCCTTCTCATGGCAAGTAAAGAGCTTAAATGTGATGATTTGATGATTATCAATCAAGATATAGACAGAGCAGAAAAAATTAAAATGAAAGAAATTAAATTTATCCCTTTATGGAGGTGGTTAATGGAGCAATAGACGATGTGCGTGTTTATAACTACGCAAGGTCGGCGAGCCAGGTTTTAATTGATTATAACGGAGGATTCGCGGTACGACTCGGACAATAGTATCAATTTTGAATTTCTAATTTTAAATTTTGAATCAATTTTGAATGAATTAATAATTAATAATTAAAAACTGTAAAAAATATGTTAAACAAAATTCTCAAAGTTCTTATGTATGCTATGGTATTTTTGATGCCAGTGTTCTTTTTGCCTTTCTCGTTTGAGGTTTTAGAGTTCAACAAGCTCTATCTGTTATTCTTCTTGGTCTGGGCCTCTGTGCTTGTGTGGCTATTGAAGATGATAGTTCAAGACAAAGCAATAAAGATAAGGTTTTCCTTTATTGATTATTTTGTTTTGGCTTTTGCGGGAGTAGGGATTTTTTCTTCAATATTTTCAGTTGATAAGCTGTCCAGTATTTTTGGCTATTACGGCAGATTCAGCACAGGATTAGTGAGCATACTTTCTTTTACCGCGTTTTATTTTTTAATGGCGAACAACATTGGCAGAAGCGAAAAGAGCAATATTAAGAGGTCGAACCTCCAGAAGGAGGTTCGACCTCGGGGTGGCGAAAGGGAAGGAATCGTCAGTGTAAGCGGGGTTATCAAGGCGTTGCTTTATTCGGCAACAGTGGTTATCCTTTTCGCCTATTTCAGCTTGTTAGGGGTTTGGATTAAATTGGCGCAGATAAGCAGCGGGCTTGCTTCCGTTATAGGCAAGATAGCGCTAAGGGTCAGCCCGGCAGGGCTTACAGCTCAATCAATGGCAGTGTTTTTAGTGGTAATGGTGATATTGGCGGTATTTGTTATTTTGGGCGGATTGAATTGGTCGGGATTTTCTTCTATTGAGCAAGGCAATAGTAAGAGGAAAAAGGGCAAAGGAGAGGGTTTTAAGATTTTTTGTGGAGCGTTTGTTCTCTTGAGTTTTATCCTTCTGATAGTAACCGACTTTACTCCTGCTTGGATTATTTTGACACTTGGCTTAATCGCTTTAGTGGGAATGATTCTCAAAAGAAGAATCTTGAAAAACGATGTTCATCGATTGATTCTCCCAATCGCCCTAATTATTCTTTCGGTTTTATTTATAATTTTGAATATTAGAGTTCTTGTCGGAGGTTTGATAGCAAACAACGACAATATCTACTATAACTTTATGCCGGAAAGGAATCTCGTTCAGGGAGAATCGTGGGATACGGCGCTTAACACAACAATGGGAGGATTTAAAAATGCCTTGATAGGAAGCGGGCTCGGAACATTTTCTTATGATTTTTCAAAATACAAGCCAGTGAGTATGAATGAAGGAAATTTGTGGGCAATAAGGTTTGACCGTCCGGGAAATGTGTTTGCAGAAATTCTCGCAACAATGGGCATTTTAGGGTTGTTGAGTTTTGTTTTGCTGATAATTTCTTTTTTCTTGGCACCTCTGGGCATCGGAGCGCGGTTATTCAATAAGGGAAAACCAAAATTTCCTAAGATTAAATTAGACCACGGAACTGCTTTCTTGATGCTTGTTTTCGCAACCGTCATTTTAGTCCAATTCAGCTATTATCAAACATTAACTCTTGGGTTTTTGTTTTGGCTGTTCGCCGCCCTGATGGTTGGATGGAGAGCGGAACAATTAGCCGGCGAAGAAAAGACATTTGTTAAAGAGATTGGATTCAGATTAAAGGATTTCACGGAGATGGCCTTAGTAGTGGAAACGGTGCTGATAGTTTTGTTCCTTGCCTTTATTGTGGTAAGTTTTTTCGGAGTAAAATTTTATTTAGCCGACACTCAATATGTTAAAGCGTTGAATGCTCCGGAGCTTGATAATAAAGTAAGCGCTTTGCAAGAAGCGATTAGGTTGAATCCAAAGCAAGTAAGGTACCAAATGGTATTATCAAGAGTATTTTTAGCTAAAGCTCAAGAGGGCTTGGCGACCGGAAGAACGGATGAAAATCAGCAAGAGATAGTGGACAATATCAAATTAGCGCAAATGTTCGCTATGAGCGCCACTCAAATTACGCCTCAACAGATTACTGCTTGGCAGGGCTTGGCTGATTTGTATAGCAACACAATGACCATTGCTCAAGACAACAAACAATTCGCTAATTTAACGATTGACGCCTTGAACAGGGCTTCGGAATTAGACCCCAGAAATCCTGACATTTATACGCAGATAGGAAACATGTATTTAGTTTTGGAGCAGAAAAGCGACGCAGAAGAGGCATTTAAGAAAGCTATTCAACAGAAGATTGATTATATTCCGGCCAATATCAGCTTGGCTCTTATGTGGGAGAGCGCGGGCGATGCGGGAGGGGCGACTACCAAGCTTGAATGGCTTGTTTCCAAGTATCCTACTAATGCGGATGTTCTTTTCCAGTTAGGCAGGATGTATTATAACCAAAACGAAACAGACAAAGCGATACAGCAATTTCTGTTGACTCTTACCGCAAACCCAAATCATTCTAACGCCCTATATTCTTTAGGTATTGCCTACGAGAAACAGGGGAGGACTAAGGATGCCATAACGGCGTTTGAAGCGGTCTTAGTATTAAATCCGGATGTTCAGGAGATAAAAGATAGAATTGCCAAGCTGAAACAACCGGCAGTCGCGCCGAGCGAGTAGAAAAATTTGACTTCTGTGGGGGAACGTGTATAATAGAATTCACACTTATTTTGTGACCTTGAATATTCATTTTTTCTAAAGAACAAGTCAATAAGTTCTCCCTTTTTAGTTATAGGGAGGAAGTTTTTGTCGTTAGGCGCCCAATATTTTAACTCCATATTTTTATGAAGATAAAAGATTTTTCCAAATCAAAGATTCGACTGCCATTGCCTTATTTATTAGAAGTTGAAAAAGCCAGTTGGGCGGAGTTTTGGCAAAGAGATTTGAAAGAGCTTCTTGAAGAGGTCTCTCCGATAAGGGACTATACGGGAAAATGGCTGGAGCTTTGGCTCGAGGATTATAAATTGGGAGAACCTCACTATGCTAATGAATTTGAGGCAAAAAAACAAGAGGACTCTTACGCTGCTCCGTTTAAGATTTTAGTAAAAGTAGTTGACCTTAAGACAAAAGAAGAAAACACCCAAGAGGTTTTTTTTGGCGATTTTCCATTGATGACAAACAGAGGGACTTTTGTTATTAACGGAGTTGAAAGGGTAGTCATTTCTCAATTGCTTCGTTCGCCCGGGGCATTTTTTACTTTAAGACAAATAAAAGGAAAGAAATACTTTGGAGCCAGAATTATTCCCAATCGGGGAAGCTGGCTGGAGATTGAAACAGACCCTTCCGGTTTTATCGGAGTCAAAATAGACAGAAAAAGAAGGGTGCCTGCCACTACTCTCCTGCGGGCGTTTGGTGTAGACAGCGATGATAAAATTAAAAGCCAATTTACCGATATAGACAGGGGTGAGATTAACTATATTTCCGAAACTCTTAAAAGAGACACTACCAATAATCAGGCAGAGGCATTGGTGGAAATTTATAAGCGGTTGAGGCCCGGGGATTTGGCTTCGCCCGATACCGCAAAAGAATTAATTGAAAATATGTTCTTCAATTTTGAAAGGTATGACCTTTCAAAAGTGGGGAGATGGAAGACGCTGGAGAGATTACCAGAGTTAAAAGTCAAAAATCCAAAGTCCAAAGTTCCGGTTAAAAGCAAAGAAATAAATACAGGGAGAGAGATAACAATAGAAGACAGAGTGTTGAGGGTGGAAGATATTGTCGCCGTATTAAGAGAAATAATTCGGCTCAACAATACGCCCGGGAGCGAAGCGGATGAAATTGACCATTTAGGGAACAGAAGGGTTAGGACAATATCAGAACTACTAAAGGACCGCTTGAGGGTCGGGCTTGCCAGAGTGGAGAGAATCAGTAAAGACAGGATGACCACTTTAGATACCAGCGAACTTGCTCCAAATAAAATTATCAATCCAAGGCCGTTTATGGCGGTGATTAAGCAGTTTTTTTCATCAAGTCAATTGTCCCAGTTCATGGATAATGAGAATATTTTGGCAGAGTTAGAGCATAAAAGAAGATTGACGGCAGGTGGTCCGGGCGGTTTAACTCGCAAAAGGGCGGGGCTTCAGGTAAGAGATGTGCAGCCCTCTCATTATGGCAGGATTTGTCCTATCCAGACCCCCGAAGGGCCTAATGTCGGTTTAGTGGGACATTTGGCAATCTATAGCAGAATAAATCCTTATGGATTTATAGAAACTCCCTATTTTAAAGTTGAAAAGGGCAGAGTGACTAATAATGTCCATTATCTTAACGCTTTTGAAGAGGAAAAATACATAATTGGTAATGCCAATATTGATGTTGATAGTAAGGGAAATATTCTTTCTGAAAAGATAGAGGGAAGAGATAAGGGCAAGCCCAAAATAATTGATAAGAAAAAGTTGGATTTTGTTGATGTTGCTCCCGAGCAATTTGTTTCTACGGCAACCGCTCTTATCCCTTTTCTTCAGAACGATGATGCGAACAGGGCTTTAATGGGGTCAAATATGCAAAGACAATCAGTCCCTTTGATTAGAGCCACCAAGCCCTTGGTGGGCACCGGCATTGAAGAGAGAGTGGTAAAGGATTCCGGCAAGGCAGTGGTGGCGATAGAAGACGGCATAGTGGAAGAAGTTGATGCGCAGCATGTCGTTGTAAAAACCCAAGAGCCAAAACCCAAAACCCAAAATTATCAATTGAGGAATTTTGACCCGACAAACCAATTTACTTATTTTCATCATAAGCCAATAGTTTACAAAGGACAAAAAGTTAGGGCAGGAGATGTTTTAGCTGACCCGACCGGTTCTGATGACGGTTGTCTTGCTTTGGGGCAAAATCTTTTAGTGGCATTTTTATCATGGAGAGGACATAATTACGAAGATGCGATTATTCTTTCAAGTCGGGTTTTAGAAGAAGAATTGCTTTCCAGTATTCATATCGAGATACTTGCTTCTGATGTGCGCGAAACAAAATTAGGACCGGAAATGACTACGGCGGACATCCCAAATGTTTCCGAAGAGAAGTTAAAGGATTTGGATTCAGAAGGAATTGTCAGGGTGGGGGCGGAAATCGGACCTAATGATATTTTGGTTGGAAAAATTTCCCCTAAAGGAGAAACAGACCTTACTGCCGAAGAAAGGTTGTTGTGGGCTATCTTTGGAGAAAAAGCAAAAAACGTTAAAGACACTTCGCTTATAATGGAACACGGCAAAAAAGGCAGAGTAGTAAGAGTTAAGGAATTTTCGAGGGACTTAGGCCATCGGCTTCAGCCGGGAGTTATTAAAAGAATTCAAGTGGAGATTGCCCAATTAAGAAAAATTACCGTGGGTGATAAATTAGCCGGCAGGCATGGAAACAAAGGCATTGTGGCGAAGGTTTTGCCAAAAGAGGAAATGCCGTTTATGGAAGACGGAACGCCCGTAGATATTGTCTTAAATCCCTTAGGTGTTATTTCCCGTATGAATATAGGGCAAGTATTAGAGACCCATCTTGGTTGGGCTGCCCATAAGTTGGGGTATATGGCGATTTCCCCGTCATTATCAGGAGCCAATGAAAAAGATATCAAAGAAGAACTTAGAAAAGCAGGATTGCCTGAAGACGGCAAGGTGATGCTTTATGACGGCAGGACGGGACAGCCATTTGACCAGAAAATAACAGTGGGCTACGTATATATGATGAGGTTGATTCATATGGTTGAGGATAAAATCCATATGCGCTCCATCGGTCCTTACTCTTTGATAACCCAGCAACCGCTTGGAGGGAGAGCGCAATTCGGCGGACAGAGATTCGGCGAAATGGAGGTTTGGGCTTTACAAGGATATGGCGCAGCATATGCGTTGCAAGAAATGCTTACCATAAAATCAGATGATATAATCGGCCGAGCAGCTGCTTATCAGGCGATATTAAAAGGCAGGAAGATAGATAGTCCGCATATTCCGGCTTCGTTTTCTTTATTAATGAATGAATTAAAAGCGTTGGGGCTGAATGTGGACCTCAATGAGAAATAATTTTGAAAATTAAAAATTCTAAATTTAAAATTTTAATATAATATATGAAAGTAGAGGATATAAAAAGCATCAGGATTAAATTAGCTTCTCCGGAAGAAATTTTAGGATGGAGCAATGGAGAGGTTACCAAGCCGGAAACAATCAATTATCGCACTCAACGGCCGGAAAAAGACGGTTTGTTTTGCGAAAAGATTTTTGGTCCGGAAAAGGATTACCAGTGCTATTGCGGGAAATACAAGGGAATTCGCTATAAAGGAATGACTTGCGACAGATGCGGAGTGGAAATTACAAAGGCCTCGGTGAGGAGAGAAAGAATGGGGCATATACAATTGGCTTGTCCCGTCTCCCATATTTGGTTTTTAAGAGGCGTCCCTTCCGCCATGGGGACAATTTTAAATTTATCTTCACAGCAATTAGAGAAAATCGCCTATTTCGCTTCATATATTATTATAAGGGTTGACCAAAAAGCAAAAGAGGGAGTTTTGGCGGAGATAGAGAGAGAATATAAAGAAAAAGCTAAAAGTCCAAAGTTAAAAGTTAAAATTAAAAATACCAAAAAGGAGGAAAAAGAGAGCGAGTCAATGTTGAAGAGATTGAAGCAGGCAAGAGAGGAGGCAAAAAAGGAATTGGATAAAGTAAAACCCTTGGCCGTTCTTTCCGAAATTGAATTTTTGGAATTATCTTCAAGGTACGGCGAGATTTTTGAAGCCGGCACAGGCGCGGAAGCGCTGAAGGAGATATTCTCCAATATAGACGCAAACAAACTCATAAATGAATTAGAAGGCAAAAAGAAGGGAGCCATTGGGGCCGAAAGAAAAAAGCTTTTAAGAAGGACGACCCTGCTCAAAGATATGCTTAAGAATAATATCAAGCCGGAGTGGATGTTTTTGACAGTTTTACCGGTTCTGCCCCCGGCCCTGCGTCCAATGGTTCAATTGGACGGAGGCAGATATGCGTCTTCTGATTTGAATGACCTTTACAGGAGGGTTATCAACCGCAATAACCGTCTTAAATATTTATTAGAGATTAATGCTCCGGAGGTAATCTTGCGCAACGAGAAGAGGATGCTACAAGAAGCGGTTGATGCTTTAATTGATAATAGTATGAGAAGCGGGCACACAACCATTGCTTCTACCGGTCAAGCCCGCTTGTTAAAATCGTTGGCAGATATGCTTAAGGGCAAACAAGGAAGATTCCGCCAGAATCTTTTGGGGAAAAGAGTTGATTATTCGGGAAGGTCTGTAATTGTCGGAGACCCGGAATTGGTGTTCGGCGAATGCGGTCTGCCTAAAAAAATGGCCTTAGAGCTTTTCAAGCCCTTTGTAAGCGCAAAACTTTTAGAAAAAGAAATCGTCTATAATGTCCGTCAGGCAGCTCTTTTAATAGAAAAGGGAACCGAAGAAGTATGGGAGGCATTGGAGACGGTTATTGAGAAAAAATTGGTTTTGCTTAACAGGGCGCCGACTCTTCACCGCCTTGGCGTTCAAGCATTCAAACCGAGATTGGTTGAGGGCGAAGCAATAAGGATTCATCCCTTGGCCTGCGAGGCATTTAACGCTGACTTTGACGGCGACCAAATGGCTGTTTATCTGCCTTTATCAGATAATGCGCAATCAGAGGCAAAAGAAAGAATGCTTTTTGGCTTTAATCTTTTAAAACCGGCAACCGGACTTTCTGTCGTCAGCCCAAGACAGGATATGATTTTGGGATGCTATTGGTTAACCAAAATCAAAGAAGGAGCAAAAGGAGCCGGAAAATGGTTTTCCTCTGCCAATGAGGCCATACTGGCCCACGAAACAGGAGTTATTGATTTAAGGGCGCAGATAAAGGTATTGGTTGATAATCAACTGGTAGAAACCAGTTTAGGTAGAATAATTTTCAATAAGACCTTGCCGGATGGATTTCCTTTCCAGAACGATTTAATGAATTCAAAGAAAATAAAGGATTTTGCCCGCCAGATAATAGAGGACTACGACAACGCAACAGCTACCAAGACATTAGATGCCATTAAAAATACCGGATTTGAATACGCCACTATTTCCGGGTTGAGTTGGGGAATGGATGACTTGGTGGTTCCGCCGGATAAGCCGAGATTGTTAGAAAAGGCGGAGGGAGAAATCAGAAAAATAGAATCCTATTTTCAGAAGGGGCTTTTGACCGAAGAAGAGAGAAAGAGTCAGGTGGTAGAAGTTTGGCAAAAAACAAAGGCGGAAATTCAACGGTTAATACCCGATAATCTGCCTCCTGATGGCATTGTGTTTATGGCTATTGACGCAGGAGCAAGAGGAAGTTGGTCTCAGCCGGTTCAAATGGCAGGAATGAAGGGTTTGGTTATTAACCCGGCCGGCCAGATTATGGAATTTCCGGCAAAAAGTTCCTTTAAAGAGGGTTTTGGAGTTTTGGAATACTTTATTTCCACTCATGGCGCCAGAAAAGGAACCGCAGACACAGCTCTTAGAACCGCTACTGCCGGATATCTAACAAGGCGTTTAATTGATGTTGCCCACGATGTCTTTATAAACGAGGATGATTGTAAAGACGGAGAAGGAATCGTGGTTTCAAGAGCTGACAGTGAGGAAGTGGGGCAGGATTTCATTTTTAAGATTGTCGGCAGGACCTCTCTTGAGGATATAAAAATAAATAATAAAATAATAGCGAAAAAGGGAGAATTTATTAATTGGCAAGTAGCCAGAGAAATAACTAATAGCGATATTGCAACCTTGCGAGTAAGGTCTCCTTTGAGCTGTCAATCCGCTAAAGGAGTTTGTCAGAAATGTTATGGTTGGGACTTGGGGCGGAATAAGCCCATTGACTTGGGGGAGGCAGTTGGGATTGTGGCTGCTCAAGCCATCGGCGAGCCGGGAACGCAGCTAACCTTAAGGACATTCCATACGGGTGGCGTTGCGTCTGGAGGAGATATTACTCACGGATTGCCGAGGGTAGAAGAAGTTTTTGAAAGAAGAGTCCCGAAGGGAGAATCAATTATCGCTCTTAATGACGGAAAAATAATTAAGATTGATAAGGACGTAATAAAAGTCAAAAGTCAAAAGTCAAAAGTTAAAAGTAAAAAAACAGCAGAGAAGAAAGGCGAGGATGCCGAAAAGAACAAAAAAACAGAAATAGTGGAGTATAAAATTCCGGTGGGGAGAATAATTTTAAAAGAAGAGGGCGATGGCATTGAAGCGGGAGACCAGTTATGCGAAGGAAGTATTGATTTAAAAAAATTATTTAAAGTTGGGGGGAAAGCAAAAACAGCTATATATATTGTTAAGGAAATTCAGAGAATATACGCTTCCCAGGGTGTGGCGATTCACGATAAACACATTGAGACGATTGTCAGGCAGATGTTTTCAAGGGTAAGAATCAAAAAACAAGGTGATAGCCGTTTTTCTGAAGGAGAAATAGTTGAAATAAGGGCTGTTACAGAGGAGAATAAGAGGATTAAACAGGGAGGGAAGGAATTAGCAACTTTTCAAAATATGATTCTTGGCATTTCTAAGGTTTCTCTTACGACCGAGAGTTTCTTATCGTCTGCTTCATTTGAAGAAACTTCCCGTATCTTGATTAAGGCCGCAATTTTGGGCCAGGAAGACAAACTCCGGGGATTAAAAGAAAATGTAATTATTGGAAAACTTATTCCCGTTGGAAGCGGATATCAGAAAGCGGGAAACGAAAAAAGCAAAACGCAAAATAAGGGAATAGCAATAAATGCGAAGCCGGGCAATAAATCAGAGAAAGAGGAAGGATAGTGTGGTATAATGAAGAAGCGCAAAACGAAAAACGCAAAAATGAATTAAAAAGTTTTTGTTTGCTATTTTTAATTTTACATTGTCATTTTTAGTTTTTAATTTTATATTTTAAAGATGGCTAAACATAGGAAGAAAAGAAAAACATCCAAAAAGATGTCCCGGAAATTCTCTTTTTTCTCCCACTTGTCCAATAATAGAAAAGAGAAGAGGACAATCTTGCCCGAGGAAATAAGGCCATGGGTCTTCGGTATTTTTCTTATTGTGACAGCCATCTTCACTATTTTTTCTTTCTTTAATTTAACAGCCCTTGCGGGCCGGGGATTTTTGAAAATTTTTGGTTTCTTTATGGGGGAAGCGATATTCATAGTGCCTCTCATATTAGTATTGGGAGGCCTTTCTTGTTTTTTTACCAAAGAAAGAGGCAGATGGTCTATATTTATAGCCGTAATCCTTTTAACTGTCGGAGTATCGGGTATTTTGGGGCTGTTTGATTTGTCTCATAATCAGGATGCCGGTCTTAATTTTTTCTACTCGGGTCGGGGCGGATGGTTGGGGAATATTTCCGCGTGGCCATTGATGAAAGTTTTTGGCTTTTGGCTAACATTAATCATATTGTTGGCGTTGACAATAATTGCCGGCTTGATTTTCTGGTTTTTTATTTATTCCCCGCGCCGAAAAGAAAAATTATTAGCAGAGGAAGGGGAAGAAGAATTTATGCCGAGAGAAATGAAAGAGCTACGCAAACCCTTTATTCGCAAGGTTTTTGCTCCTAAATTTCAAGTAAGCAAGATTGAAGACAAAAAAGAGTTTCTTGGAAAAAGAGACGAGAAAGAAACAGAAGCAGAAATAGAAGTGAAAGAGCCGGGGTTAGCGCCTGTTATTGGGTTGAACGTTCAGTCGGTAACGAGCGCCGAGAGCGCAATAAGCGATTGGAAAATTCCGTCTTTGGATTTGCTTGCGCAGGATAGGGGCACGCCTCAAGCAGGAGACACTAAGACCAATTCAGAGATAATAGAAAAGACACTGGAACACTTTGGCATTTCGGTAAAAATGTCAGATATCAATGTTGGCCCGACGGTAACTCAATATACCCTCAAGCCGGCCGAAGGAGTGAAGCTTTCGAAAATAACCACTTTAAATAATAATTTGGCTCTGGCCCTGGCGGCCCACCCTCTTAGAATTGAAGCGCCGATTCCGGGGAAATCTCTTGTTGGCATAGAGGTGCCCAATAAAAGCAGAACATTGGTTCGTTTAAGAAATCTCATTGATAATCCTGTTTTTCAAAGCGACCCCTCAACTTTAATTTTTTCAATAGGCAAAGATGTTGTTGGAGAACCATTTTATGCGAATTTAGGCAAGATGCCCCATCTTTTAGTGGCCGGTTCCACCGGTAGCGGGAAAACAATTTGTCTAAGCAGTATAATTTTAAGCTTGCTCTATAAAAATTCGCCAGAACAGCTGCGCCTTATTTTGATTGACCCGAAAAGAGTGGAGTTTTCAAATTATAACGGGATTCCTCATCTGTTGGGCCCGGTCATATTTGATGTCCAGAAAACCTTGAGCGTTTTGAAATGGTTGATTGATGAGATGGAGAGAAGATTTGAACTTCTGGCCAACGTTGGCAGCCGCAATATAGACGAATATAACAGAAAGATAAAAGGCAATGGCAGAAAACAGGAAGAAGGGAAAATAATGCCCTATATTATTTTAATTATTGATGAATTGGCAGACCTGATGGCGGCCAAGGGCCGGGAGATAGAGGCCGGAATCGTGAGGTTGGCGCAGAAGGCAAGGGCTGTCGGCATTCATTTGATTTTAGCCACCCAAAGGCCTTCAGTAGAGGTTATCACGGGATTGATTAAAGCGAATGTTATTGCCCGAATCGCTTTCCAAGTTGCTTCCCAAGTTGATTCGAGAACAATATTAGATGCTTCCGGGGCTGAAAAGTTACTCGGATTAGGCGATTTATTATTTATTTCAGCCGAATTTTCCAGACCGAAAAGAATACAGGGCGCCTATGTCTCCAGTAAAGAAGTAGAACAGGTAGTTGATTTTATTAAAAAACAAAATCATAGAGAAGATAAGGAAGACGAATTGGCAGACAGCATAAGCAGCGAGTTGAAGAGGTTGGAGAATTTTGGAACCGTGGGCGGAGGAGAAGGAGGAGAGGATTTTGACCCTATTTATTTGGAGGCAAAACAATTAGTTCTTGAAACCAAAAAGGCCTCTGCGTCATTTCTACAGAGAAAATTGAGAATCGGTTATGCCCGCGCCGCCCGGCTGTTGGATATGCTTGAAGAGCAAGGAGTAGTGGGGCCGGCTGATGGAGCCAGACCCAGAGAAGTGTTTATTGATGAAGAGGCGATTTTAGAACAACACCAGAGCCAAGAATTGGCGCAAAGAGATAAGGACATTGAAGCAGAGGAAGATGAACCTTCTCCGAGCGAAGAGTACGAGGATTTTAATCCTTTAGAAGGAGAAGAAGATGTATAATTATCACTAATCACTAATCATTAATCATTTATCACTAATTAATAATCAATAATCAATAATCAATCATTAGTAATCAATTATTAATCTAAAATTATGGCGAAAGAAACAAAAAAACCAGTTGAAAAAAAATTTGAGCACGCTGATTTGAAAGCGACGATTGAGGAGATAAAAAAAGAATTTGGTGAAGGCGCTATTATGCGTTTGCAGGAAGTTGAGGCGGTTGATGTTGACGCAATTTCAACCGGTTCAATGTTTTTAGATTCTGCCCTGGGAACAGGGGGCTTGCCAAGGGGAAGAATAATTGAAATTTACGGGCCGGAAAGTTCGGGCAAGAGCACTTTAGCTCTGCATTGCGCCGCAGAAGCTCAGAAAAAAGGAGGAGTGGCTGCTTTTATTGATGCCGAACATGCTCTTGACCCGGAATATGGTAAAAAACTTGGGGTTAATGTGGACGAATTATTAATATCTCAACCTGATTCCGGAGAGCAGGGCCTGCAAATCGTTGAGAGTTTGGTAAGGTCAAATCAGGTGGATTTGATAATTATTGATTCGGTGGCAGCGCTTACGCCCAGAAGAGAGATTGCCGGCGAGATAGGCGACCAGCACATCGGTCTTCAGGCGCGGTTGATGAGTCAGGGCTTAAGAAAGTTGTCCAGCATTGCCTCAAAATCAAAAACCATTATTATATTTTTAAATCAAACGAGAATGAAAATTGGTATTCCGTTTGGCAATCCCGAAACTACTCCGGGCGGGTTGGCTTTAAAATTTTACGCTTCAGTGAGAATCCGTTTGCAAAGGCGGGCGCAAATTAAACAAGGAGAAGACATAGTCGGGTCTCGCATCAAGGCAAAAATTGTTAAGAATAAGGTGGCTGCTCCGTTCAAGACCGCCGAGTTTGACATATATTATAATGAAGGAATTTCTCATACAGCCGACATTATTAACGCCGGCCTAACATATGGAGCTATCAAAAAGAGCGGAAGCTGGTTTACCTTTGGGGAGGAAAAATTAGGCCAGGGTATGCCCGGGGCGAAACAAGCGCTGAAGGACAACAAAGAGCTTATGAAGAAAGTTGAAAAGGAAGTTCTGAACAAGATGAAAGAAGAAACTAAAATCACTAATCACTGATAATTAATGATTAATAACTAACAATCAATCACTGATAATTGATAAGTGACCATTACGAAAACCCGTCCCTCGCTTTTGCTCGGGACGGGTTTTCAATTGTTAGGGTCAGACCCTAACAATGGCGTATTAACAACGATGTTAGGGTCTGACCCTAACAACCCTAACAACAAAAAACTGCAAGAGCAGTTTTTTGTTGTTTATTTGTGTTATTTATTTGTCAGAGCGCTACCCCTGATAGAGAAACGTTCTGTTATTTTTTAGTGGCAGATAATAGCCCTAAGTGCCGTGCTTGTTTTACTGCAGTTGCCATTTTTCTTTGGTGGTAACTACAAAGCCCGGTCTTTTCTTGAGACCTTATTTTCCCTAATCCGGTAAGAAACCTCCTTAACTGGTCAGTTTTTTTAAAATCAATTTCTTTAAAGTTTTGTTTACAAAAAAAACAATTCATGCCAATTTTGCCTATAAAGGCGAATTACTTGTCATCGCTACCCCCGTCCGAGGCGGGCAGGCCCGCCTCGGGCGGGGTAAAGTTATTTCTAAGCTCGGGCTTCGTCTGCCGCCTCGCCCTCGCTAAAGGAATATCTTTAAAATGGGATTTCTTCTATATTAATATCATCTCCTTCTTCGATGGTTGGTATGTCTTCTGAAGAAGATTCGTCTTTAGGATTGTCCTCTCCTGGCTTATTACTTTTTGGCGTTGTTCCCGCCGTCCTTGGGCCAAGCTGGATATTGTCCGCCACCACTTCAGTCCGGTATTTTTTAGCGCCCGAAGGGTCATCCCAGCTTCTGGTAGTCATTTTCCCTTCTATAAAAACCAAACTGCCTTTTCTAAGATATTGCGACGCTATCGTTGCTAAATTTCTCCAAGCAACAATACTATGATATTCAACTTTCTGCTGTTTCTGCCCAGTTTCTTTATTTGTCCACATTTGGTTAGTGGCCATACGAAAACTGCACACCGGTTGTCCAGATTGGAGATTGCGCAGCTCCGGGTCGCTAGTTAATCGACCCAATAAGAAGACCTTATTTAAATTCATTTCCTTTTGTATTGAAAATTTCTTCTATTTTTTTGTCAATATCCTTGAGTTCGACCTTTTGCTCTTTTTCGGATATGTTTTTAATTGGGTTGTCTTCAGCTACCCTTACACCTTCGTCGTCTGCGAAAATTGGCGTTGCGCGTTTGCGGCGAGAGGGAGCATATGATTTATGTTTTAACACTTCCCTTAAGAAAGAACGGAGAATTAATTCTTCTGCGGATATATTTTTCTGTAATTCAGGAATTTTCCCACCATCGCAGGAGAAGTCAAAAACCAAAAGAGCAGCGCTTTTTTCTTTTTTAATCGGATAACCCAAAATTCGCTCTTCAGAGGAATTATTCGCCAATATTTTTCCTTCGTTTTCCTGAATAAGACGACTTATTTTTTCTATTATTTGGTCTTTCTCCGCGGGTTCTGTTGAGGCGGATACGAGACAGGTTAATTGATAATTTTTAATCATAGCACTACTTTAACAGGAAATGATTTACAGGTCAAGATTTCTAAATAAATCTCGCCTTTTTTGGGCTTTTGAGTTAGAATGAAAACATATGGATACATCTATTTTTAAGGCATACGATATCCGCGGTTTATGGCCTGACCAGATAAATAAGCCGGATGTTTTTAAAATCAGCAAAGCATTCGCCATTTTCGTTAAAGATTTTTATGCCTCTGAAGCCCCTATCATTGTAGTCGGTTATGATATTAGAAAATCATCAGAAGAAATTTTTGAAGCCGTAGTGAGTGGCTTGGCCAGTGAAAATTGTAAAATTATCAGTGTTGGTTGTTGTTCCACGCCCTTGAATTACTTTGCCAATTGGAAATGGGGAGCAGACGGATCGGTAATGATTACCGCCTCTCATAATCCCAAAGAGTATAATGGATTGAAATTTTCTTTAAGAAGGGTTACAGCATTGGCCGAAGAAAACGGGATAGAAAAAATCAAAGAAATAGCATTAGGATTATCTCAAAAAGAATATGTTTTTGAGGGGGGAGCTAAGCAACAAGACAGCGAGGCCATAAATGAATATATGGATTTTTTAACCAAGGAAGCAGAAGGAATAAATGTTTCGCAATTCAAAATCGCTGTGAATTGCGCAAACGGTATGGTCGGGCCGGAGTTTAAGAAATTAGCGGACAAATTAGGCATTAAGTATCAAGGCATATTTATGGAGCCAGACGGCGATTTCCCTAACCATGAGCCAAATCCGTTGAATGAAAAAGCCATAGCGTCGCTTCAGGGATTAATGCGGGGCAATAAATTTGATTTCGGGATAATTTTTGATGGAGACGGAGACAGAATGATGGTTCTTACAGCAGAAGGAGAGCCGGTAAAAAACGATTTTTTAATTGGCATTTTGGGAAAGTTTTTTACCTTTGATTTGGATAATAAAAAAGTAGTTTGCGACGCGCGAACGAGCAGGGGAGCAAAGGAATATTTAGAAAAATTTGGTATAGAAGTCATTAAGTCAAAAGTCGGTTACCCTCATCTGAAAAAAATAATGCGCGAATCAGGAGCTTTTTTTGGAGGAGAATTGTCGGGACATTTCTTTTGGCAGGATTTTTCTTATTCAGAGAGCGCTCTTTTAACCCTGATCCGGCTGATGAAGGTTTTGTCAGTAGAAAAAAATAAAATCAGCGATATGATTAAGCCGATGCAGAATTATTTTAACTCCGGAGAATTAAATTTTGAAGTATCCGACAAAGAAGAAATGATAGAAAAATTTAAAGAAGCATATAAAAAAGAGAATCAGTTTTATTTGGACGGGCTTACCGTGGAGAGCGGAGATTGGTGGTTTAACGCCCGCCTTTCTAACACCGAGCCATTGCTCCGATTGATAGTAGAAGCGAATACTGAAGAATTGCTTTGTAAAAAAGTGAGCGAGTTAGAAAAAATAATCAAAGAATAACACTACGAGGCCGGGCCTCGTAGTGAATCTATACCTCTATCACCACCGGCAAAATCATTGGCCGTTTTTTTGTTTTTTGATACAAAAAGTCGCCGATTTTATCACGCAGATTATTCTTGATAAATGGCCAATTAACCGATTGTCCCGAACCGGTGCTTGCCTCAATAATACTGACTGCTTTTTTTCGGCTTTGATAGAGTAGGTTTTTAGAACTATCAAGGTGGACGAAGCCCCGTGAAATAATATCAGGAGAGCTTGTTACTTTACCGGTCTGCCCATTTACCACAGCGATAATGACAAAGATTCCGTCATTTGAAAGGGTCCGGCGGTCGCGTAGCACCACGGCTTCAAGATTCTTAGCCCCAAGCCCGTCTATAAATACATAACCGGTATCTGCTTTTTTCTTTTCAATAACCGGCAATTTTTGCTTGTTGAATTTTATAATATGTCCATTGTCTAACACAAAAATATTTTTTTCCGGGAAATTGGTTTCTTTAATAACCTTTTTCGCTTCTTTTAAGAGATAGTGGTTTGCGTAAACAGGCAGAATGTAGGTGGGCTTTATTTGCCTGACAACTTCTTGTATCGCTTCAACATTGTTATGCCCGCTTACATGGATATTCATTATTTCGTTATGAATTACATTGTCACACTGGCGGTACAGGTTGTCTTTAAGGCGCTGAACAGTCCTTTCATTGCCCGGGACAATAGAAGATGAGAATATAACAGTGTCGTTTTTGCGAAGTTTTACATATTTATGATTACCGGTTACGATTCTTGAAAGCACTGCTCTGGCTTCTCCTTGGGCGCCCGTCCCAAGCATAATGATTTTATTGTCCGGATAATCATTTATTTTTTTAATATCAATTAAGGTATTGCTTGCATCCTTAATATATCCCAGTTCTTGAGCTACTTTCATATTCATTCTCATACTATATCCGTCAATCGCCACTTTTTTACCGAGGTTTTGAGCAAAAGAGATAATATCTCTGGCTCTTTTGACTTGAGTGGCGAAAGTGGCGATAACGATTCTCCCCGGGGCCTCGGTTATGATTTTTCTTAAGTTTTTCCACATATCTTCTTCAGTGGCGAGAACGCCCCTCTTTGTTGCGCCCAAACTCTCAATCATTAAAACAGTCGGTCTGGCGAGACGGGAGAGATGATTGTAAGAGATTGTTTTTTTGCTTGGCGACTCTGTCCCCAATGTCCAATCTCCCATATGGATAACATTCGCAATGGGCGTAGTGAGCACGATACCCATAGAATCCATAATAGAATGCTCTACTTCGAAAAATTCCAATTTAAAATTATTGAGATTTATTTTTTGATTTGTATCTTTGATTTGAATAGTTTTTAGTTTCTTAGAAGAACCTTTTTGATGGTCTTCCATTCTACGTTTAATAAGAGCGATAGTGAGAGGAAGTCCGATAATCAAAGGAAATCCGAGTCGTTCTAATAGGATGGGCGCCGCCCCTATGTGGTCCAGATGCCCGTGAGTGAACACAACAGCTCTGATGTTTTTTTCTTTTCCTTTGAGATAACTGATATTGGGAATAATATAATCAATTCCGGGCATATCTTCTTCCGGGAACTGGATTCCCATATCAACAATGACTATGTCTTTTTCATATTCAAAAACAGTCATATTTCTACCGACTTCTTCTTGCCCGCCCAAAGGAATGATGCGCAGGTCAGCGTCTTTTTTATATTCTTTTTGTGTTTGCATATTATTTTAGTTAAAAATTAAAAATCAAAAGTTAAAAGTTTCAGTATTAAGTCCAAAATATTTTATAATTAAACTACCTTAGATTTTTATATGATAGTTTAATTTCAAGGTTCTGCGAGCGGAGCGAGCAGGTTTTTATAATTAAACTACCTTAAATTTTTATATGATAGTTTAATTTCAAGGTTCTGCGAGCCGAGCGAGCAGGTTTTTATAATTAAACTACCTTAGATTTTTATATGATAGTTTAAT
>CAYMBW010000011.1:0-16910 GCA_964388775.1 uncultured Candidatus Saccharibacteria bacterium
TAGCGCGCCAGTTAATCCAAAATGCCAAAAAAACATTTTTTGCCAACCACGACGCCAACAAAAACGCGGAGATATTCCGCGCACTATTCAGGCTATGAAAAACATATATCGTTTTTTAATCTCAAGCGACCAAAAATATTTCAGGAAACTTCAAAAGGAATTAAAAAACACAGACTCTGTTTTGGATTTGGGCTGTGGCGCAAGATCCCCTCTAAAATATATTAAATATGGGGCTTATTCTGTGGGCGTTGATGTCCGGGAAGAAACATCAAAAATACACGATAAATATATCCGGGCTAACGCCCTAGATATTGATAAGATTTTCCCAGAAAAAAGTTTCGACGCTGTGATGGCCCTTGATTTAATAGAACATTTGGAAAAAAGAAGCGGGTTAATGTTATTAGGAAAAATAGAAAAAATCGCCAGAAAAAAAATAATTATTTTTACGCCCAACGGGTTCGTAGAACAAAAAGATCCGGATAAATTCCAAATACATAAAAGCGGTTGGACAATAAAAGAATTAAAAAACGCGGGATTCAAATGCGTTGGAATGAATGGGTTAAAATTCATCAAAAGAGATCACGGAGCAGTGATCCGAAAACCTGTATTTTTCTGGAAAATAATCAAGGATCTATCTCAACCCATCGCATATCACTTCCCGTCCCTCTCCTTCCATCTCTTCTGTGTCAAGAATATATAAGTGCTTGGACGATACGTTTTTAAATGAATCTTCCTTGTTTCAGTTTTTCTCTGATTTCTTCTTTATTCATCAGTTTATCATTTGATGAATATTTGTCGCCTTCAAATTTCTTAAAATCCTTATATTTTTCTCTTAAACCATTTATGTCTTGCTGGGGCAATATCACATAATAATCGTCATCAAGTATGATTGTACTATTTGCTTCATATTCGGAAATTAAATATTCATGTAATTTTTCGCCAGGACGAATTCCAATTTCTTTTATTTTACTTTTACTGCCCAATTCTTCAATCATAACTTCTGCCATATCAACAATCCTGCACGCAGGCATTTTTGTAACAAATATCTCCCCCCCTAAACAACGCTCTGCCGCACCGAGTAATAAGCCAATTGCTTCTCCTATTGTCATATAATATCGGGTCATATTAAGGTCAGTTATAGGGACATCTTCTCCTCTCTCTATTAAATCTCTAAAAAATGGTATTATGCTTCCGCGAGTTCCTATGACATTGCCTGCCCTTGTGCATACAAATTTAGTTTTGTTTGTCTCTTGATTACCATGGATTATTAATTTTTCCCCGATTGCCTTACAAAGTCCGTACATATTAACTGGAGCACACGCCTTATCGCTTGAACAATCAATAACTAATTTAACCTTATTGCCTATCGCCGCCCTCACGACATTTTGTGTGCCAATTATGTTCGTATTAATTGATTGCCATGGATTATTCTCGCAGACAGGGACATGTTTAAGCGCAGCTAGATGAAAAACATAATCAACGCCCATCATCGCCGTATTTAATGTATCCAAATTTGCCACATCTCCTATAACAAATTTTAACTTGGAATTTTTAAACAATCTATCCATCTGTACTTGAGTAAATTCACCACGCGAATAAATTATAATCTCCCGTGGATTATATCTTTCCAGTAACTGTTTCGTAATCTCATTGCCCCACGAACCGGTTCCTCCTGTAATTAATATTTTTTGATCATCAAACATTTTTATATCTCATTAATATTTTCAAAATTTTATCTGAAACATTGTCGTTATAGTCCAGAGGTATCCTTGTTTCCTTATCTATAGGAGAATTCATCGCTATATTAAAACTATCTAAAATATCATTTTTATCAACTCCTGAGACTATTACCTTCCCCGAATCAGTCAATTCTGGCCTTTCTGTAGATATTCTTGTAAAAATACACTGCTTGCCCAAAACGGCAGCTTCTTCTGGTATAGTACCTGAATCAGTAATTATGCAAACAGCATTCATCTCGAGCTTCAAAAAATCGAACAACCCGAAAGGTTTTAAAAACTGTAGATTATCATTTTTATTTTTTACATCATCTTCTAATCTTTTCATAGTGCGCGGATGAGTGCTAAAAATAACCCTATATTTCTTAGATATTTCCGCCAATGCCTCACACAAACCAACAAATACTTTTGGATTATCAACATTTTCTTCTCTATGCATTGTTGCTAAAACATATTGCTCTCCATCTTTTATCTTTAGTTCATCAAGAATTTTGCTCTTTTCCGCTTTTTCCTTATTTTTCCTTATAATTTCAACTATGGGATTCCCAGTTACAAATATTTTCCCGGGATGATATCCTTCTACGAGCAACTGTTCTCTGCTTCTTTGGGTATATGGCAACAAAACATCAGAGCAAGAATCTATAATTCTTCTATTTGTCTCTTCCGGCGTCTTATCGGAATAGCATCTATTTCCTGCTTCCATGTGGAATACAGGAATGCCCAAACGCTTAGCAACTATGGCGCTTAATCCAGAATTAGTGTCCCCTAATATCAATACTGCGTCTGGCTTTTCTTTGATTAATATCTTCTCTGCTTCTTCTAAAATAATCGCTACTTGTTTAAAAAGCGTATCAGCTCCAGATTGCATTACATAATTAGGCTTTCTAATCTCTAAATCTCTAAAAAATACTTCGTTCAATTCATAGTCAAAATTCTGACCAGTATGAATAAGTATATGGTTGGTGAATCTATCAAGTTTTTTAATAATTTCTGATAACCTAATCAACTCTGGTCTTGTTCCTAAAATTGTTGCTACTTTCATAGTATTATTTTAATTATAAATTTTCTAACATTTCGTCAAAACTAGGGATGTCTAATTGAGAACACAATGGATAAATTGTAGACAAAGTACGATCGGCTTCGTTAGAGTCGTCTGGAATAATTTCACAATCAATACTGTATTTTTTTTGAAACTTTATCAACATATCATATTTAGAAAGAGTTGTAGAAAAAATATGATAAATGCCTGATTCAGGATAATGTCCCCTATGCTCCATAATCTTATCACAAATTTTTCCAAATTCTCTTGTAGTAATGCCGTTCCAAAAATGTTGAGTAAATCCATCAACGGTTTTGCCTTTTTGTTGTAAAAACCATTCTAAAAGGCTGGTAAATCCTTGCAATTCTCTGCCAACTATAGATGTTCTTAATGTTAAGCAATTAGTTGGCTCGCCCAAGGCTTTCGAAAATCCATAAATATCATAAGGGGTCTTGGGAGAATCTTCATTGTAGGGAGCACCTTCTCTCCCATTAAAAACGCAGTCCGTTGTAATGTGAATTAAATGACTCCCGAAAACATTAGATAAAATAAACGGAAAAGCAGAATTAATAAAAAAAGTTGAAGCCGGGTCTTTTAGAGAAAAAGGAATGGTAATCCCAATTGCATTAATAACAAAATCTATCTCCCCCGCTCTTTCGAGAAATGAATTAAAATATTCTCCGGGATCCCCTTTTTTGTCTAAATAATCCTGATAAACAAATTTTAAATCAAGCTCTTCTGACTGATGATTTCCTGTGCCGCCGTATTTTGCTTCCAAAAGCTCTTTTTCTTTTAAGTCCCTAAAGGTTAAAACTAACTTATATTTTTCTTTTAAAACATCATAAACCGCGCTCCCCAACATTCCTGATGCGCCCAATATTAAAACTTTTTTAATCTTGTTTTTCATATTTTAACGCCTTTTTAAGAGTATTCTGTCTGATAATCCTTTATATACAAAAAAGGCGGATAAGTAAACCCCGGCGCCGATTAAAATTGAAAAAACCACATGCGTGTTATAGATGGCCGTGGACTTTAAAACAAGACCCATAATAATCCCTGCCAAAACCATCCCCAAAAGATTCAATAATCCCCTGAAATCAAGCCAGCGAATATGAATGCATCTGTCCACGAAGACAAACATAAGGGCAAGCAATATAATGTATGTGATAAGGGTTGCCAAAGCAGCGCCGTACAAATCAAATTTTGGAATAAATATCAGGTTCAGAAAAATATTAATGATTCCGCCGGCAACGGTAATCCAAAAAGCGTTTTTTTGAAAATTGAAAACCAATAATATCGCTCCGAGCGGATAAAGCAAAAAAGTGACAGCTGCTATGGCCATCAAAATTTGCAAAGCAAAACTCGCAGGCAGATAACTTTTGCCGTAAACCCAATTTATAATCTTCGGCGCCAAGACAATCCCGCCAACCAAAATCGGAATTGAAAGAAAAAACATAACTTCCATAAACCGTTTGTATATTCTGGACAATTTTTCTTTTGATTCTTTATAGGCAACATTAAGAGCCGGTGTAAAGCTGACAGCTATCATTGCCCCGGGGATTAGCGCTGCTCCGATAATCCTGTAAGCGGCATTATACCATCCGGTTTGGACCATATATCCCCAATAACCCATCATTACCGAATCAATTTGGCTGTAAATGGTACTGAAAAGACCAGCCAGAGCCAAGGGCCAAGAGAGCATCAAAAACTTTTTCCAAACATTTTTATCAAAAGCGAATCTTATTCGGGCGATTATAAAATGAAAAAACACTAATAGTCCCATTAAAGCCAAAAAGCTGGCAAAAGAATATCCTAAGCTCAAATTTTGCGCGGAAGGAAATTTAAAAATAATAAAAAATCCGATAATTGCGAAAACTATTGCGTAAGCTATTTTTATAATGGCTTCGTATTCCATTTTTTGGCGCGCCCTTAAAAATCCGTAGAAAAGCTCGGCAAAGCTGTCAAAAACCATAAAGAAAGCTAAAAGCCAAATGATTCTTTGAACCGCCGCATCCTTGGTTATAAAGAACGAAACGATTATTGCCAATACAAAGGCCAATATCCCCAAAAATGCCTTCAAAGAAACTATTGCCGAAAATTCTCTTTCATTCTCCTTATTCTGCGCTATTTCCCTGCTAACAAGCGGCGATATGCCAAGGTCGGAGAAGACGACAAAAAACGAAATAAACGCGAGCGCAAAAGTAAGCTTCCCGTATTCCATTACACCCAAAATGCGCGCCGCGTAAATAATCAAAATCAGCCGCAAAAATCGGCTGATTGTTTCGGCTAATGTTAGCCAGAAAGTATTCTTAATGATTGTCTGCTTTATCCCGGTGTTTTCAAAGAAAAATTTTTTAGCTGCTTGCAGCATTGTCTCTGCTAAATTACTTGCCTAATAATTGATTAATCTTGCTCCGCGTGCTTGTCCCGACATACCCGGTCCCACTTTGAATCCCGAGCGGCAACAAAATCTCGCTTGCGTATTTTCCCTGGAAACGGATGACCGCCTGCTTGGTGGCAGAATAAAAATTTCCAGTAAGCAGTCCTTCGGGATAAATATCAGTTCCTTGATTTTTCAAAAATTCCTGCAAACATTTTACTTCGGCATTATTGGCCAAGCCAAAATAAAGATTATTGTCAAACCTATTACAGCTGGCTGCTTCTCCTTTTATTTTCTGAAGCTCTGTTAAAAGCTGAACCAACATCTGCTGAATTTCCAAAATTTTAGCTCTTAATTCCGCGATGGTCATCTGACTAATCGGTTTAGGTCCTGGTTCAGGCTCGGGTTCCGATGTTGGCTCTTCTCCATTCCCGCTATTCCCGTTCTCAAAAGTGGAAACTGACAATGAAAATCTCCAAGACGGTTCGCTGTTTGAAAAATCAGAAACTTTTTTCTCAACAACAGGAAGTAAAATCAATGATTGATTATTCTCGCCAAAATAAGGCAGTTCTATTGTGCCTTGATTATTCCCATCAAAATTTAAAAAATTAACTGACTGAATTTTATTCCCGCGCTCTATTAAATAAGGAACAATAAAGGATTTACTGGTAAGACCGGTAAACTCAACTTTTAAGCCCTTGTCTCCCCCCACAATTTTATACCAATTTCCCGACCATTCTTTAACAGCATAAATTAAGGACAAATGGCTTTCTTGAGTTGAGGGCAAATAAATCAAAGAAGGAGCAACCTTAATGGCATTCAAAAAATCATTATTGTAGCAATATTCTTCGCCCAAGGAACAATTATTAGCTGATATCGCTATCAGCCAGTCGGTAAAAACCTCTGCGATATTTTTCTTGATATTATTTTTGGCCAAGGCGTAATCCAAAGAGACCAACCCCACGCTTGATGAGCTTAAAGAATCTCTTAATATGTTTATTCCGTAATGTTCCACTAAATACTGGCCAAACATGCTGATTATCCCATAATCGCTTACGCTTCCCTTCCATTCTGCCAAAGAATCATTTGGATAATCAATAAAATTGCGTACCCGATTCTGCAAATTGGTAGCGGTATATTCTGCGTCGTAACCCAAAAGCGTCGGGGCATACTCGGCCCTTAATTCATTCAGCCAAACATCTTCATCTTTCCCTGTTTGTCTGTTTTTTTGATTAAAGGTTATCAAATGCATAAACTCATGGGCAAGATAGCTTTCCGGATACGAGTGACCAAGAACTTCTGTGTTGAGATAAATCATCTCTCTCTCGTTTGACCCCGGCGCTTGGATGGTGGGATATTCGTCAATGGTCCGGAAATAACCGGCCGCCTCGTTTTTCATTTGATGGAAAAGAATTGTTATTTTATAGTCGCCGTCAATCCCGGGCCTCCACTCGGAGCCATAAGCATCTGTCATTTTGGGATAAATTTCTGAATCAAAATGTTTCGCCAAATCAACCAATTTTGTATTGAGAGAATCCCTTTCTCCTACGGGCAAATCTTCCCACCACTGGTTCTCTATGTAGAAATAAGCATTGGTGGAGACATAGCGGATTGTGGCATATAAGGTTTCTCGGTCGGTTTTGTCAAAATCCTGCTCTAAATAAAATTTACTCTGTGTCCCAGAGGAATAAGCAAAAACAAGAAAAGGCAGAGCAAAAAACATTAGCCCAAAACCGACAATCAATTTTTTATTGCCTTTTTTTATCATATTTAATTATTTCATCATACTATAAAAAAACAAAAAAAGAAATATAAAAACAAAAAAAGAAAATGGCGCCAATTTTTCATTCGCACCCTCCCCCGTGGATAACTCCCCTAATTGTTAGGGTCTGACCCTAACAATGGCGTCATTACAACGATGTTAGGGTCTGACCCTAACAACTGATATTTAATCTAATGAATAAGACGCTGATTCCTCTTTATATTTATCGGAAACCGCAGCGAGATTTTCGGTTTGTTTTTTATATTCAAAAAATTTTTCTCCTTCCATATAATTCAAAATAGTATCTCTCGATACCCAAGAGGTATTCCGTTTGCCAATATAATCCGGGTAGCTTGAGAAAGAATAATTTTCAAAACTTTTAAGATCTGAATAATCTTTAAGTTCTATTGGGTTTATATGAATATAAGAAGAAAGATGCAAAAGATACTCATCTTTAGATACAAAGATACTTTTATATCTCCCTTGAAAAAGTGAACCAACTCTTTCGTATTTCTCATTAAAATATTTTACATAACCATTGCTTAATCTTTGCATAAATTCGATAATAGCATCTTCGGATTCTTGCTGAATTAAAAAATGAAAATGATTGGGCATCAGAACATAACACAGAAGTTTAATATTTTTATACAAATCAAAATCTGGACCCAATCTTGAAATGATACGTGGCGAATCTTTTTGAGTATCTGGGGCTGTCAAATACGATTTGAGATAATAAAGAAACATTCTATAATCTTGCTGGTCTAAAAAAATAGTACGCTTCTCAACTCCTCGATTGTAAATATGATAAATTCCTCCTTTAACAAAATTCCTTATTGTATTTTTTGAAGGCATTTTTATTCTATTAATTTTAGAATCTAAATGTTAGGGTCAGACCCTAACAAACTATATTCTAATTATACTTCTTTAGAATTTATTTACTATAGTGAAGTGTTAGGGTCTGACCCTAACAATGGCGTCATTACAACGATGTTAGGGTCTGACCCTAACATTGACCCTAACATCGAACAATCTAACAAGCAAAAGCCCCCTGAGTTTATCGAAGGGGGCTTTTGGATTCACAAGGAAAAATCAATTTAGATTGGATTAATTTATGTTTAGAGGTTCAACCTCTAAACATTGTTACTTACCTAACAGAGCATTGAGTTTGGCGCGGGTTGAGGAACCAACATATCCAGTGCCTTGAGAGAGTCCCACTGGAGTGAGAATCCCGGAAGCATATTTATTCTGGATTTTAATAACTGCTGCTTTGGTCAGAGAACCAAAGTAGTTGGTTTCATGTCCCGAAGAGCCAACGCCTGTTGTTGCTACATTGGTGTCTGCAGAAGAATTAAGGATTATCTGGAGATACTTAACATCTGTAGATGACATTCCCTGCTTCAGATTGTTTGTAAATGTGAAGGTGGAAGGAATGCCTGTTATGGTCCCTGTCTCCCCTTTCAATTCCAGCAAAGCGGCTTGAAGCTGTAAGATTGATTGTAATAACTCCGCAATCTTGGCTCTAAGCTGGGTTGCTGTCATTTGGGAGAGGGGAATAACCTCTGCTGGAGGTGTTGTTTCCTCTGTTCCAATAATAGCGAAATAAGTAAAGTGGTCGGTCGTTGCTGTTATGGTATTGGTTGCCGTATCAACAGTGGTTGTCAGAGCTATCCAGGTTTCGGTTGTAGCGTCCCAATAACTGATAGTAAGAGTGCTTTCATCTATTCCGGCAATCTGGGCATCAGTATAGGTCATTGTGATAGTGACATTGTTATTAAAAGTAGTCACTGATGTTCCTCCTGATTCCGCAGAAAAATTATAGACAAAACCTCCTACTACGCTCTGTCCGCTGGTAACTCCTGCCACAAAACTTGAAACTGTTGATGCAGTAGTAGCAGTCGGCGTGACAGAAACAGTAGTGTCGGATGACACAGCTCCTCCTGGAATATTAACTGTAGCTCCTCCTCCTCCAGAAGTGGTTGCTGTTGCTGTTCCACCGCCTGATGCTGTAGCAGTAGCCGTGCCTGTTGCCGTTGTGGTCGTAGTAGTAGTGGTAGTTGTTGTTGTCCCACCACCTCCTCCTCCACCTCCGCCGCTTCCGCCAGAGCTACCGGGCACGCAATCGCCAGATATACCAATAGTATCAGGATATACGCTGGAAAGACCACTCGTTTCACTCGTAGATATTGTAAGGGTGGAATTTGTTGAATTACATACTGTAGTTGCCAACGAACTAGTCATCACCTTTTTGTCAGACGAAGTGATGGTGATGAACGAGCCCGCTAACAGCTTCACGGTGAATTCGGTAGAGCCAACAGTTAATTCATTGACCTTTGAACCGCTAGTTACCGTAAAATGGTAACCGTTACCTGGTAGATAAATATCAGTAGCAGCGTCAAATGTCAAATAATCATAGCCAGTGACAACTGCCTTTACGCCAGACGGCACAAACATAGCAAATCCAATCAAGACAAATGCGATTGTTGTAATATATTTTCGCATAATTTCGGATTAGGTTAAAGTTAGAAAATTCTAGTCATTTTGTGCTGTGTAGAGACCAATATAATACGGTGTACCATTTACCATAATTCTCAGCGAAGCTCCAAGAGTTCCGGGTACATCTGCCAAAAACATATTCCCTGTGTTAGAAGTAGCGCCAGTAATTTTGAGAAGGTTTGGCATTTCTTGAGCTTCTCCAGTAGGACCAAAATCCTGCATCCATATATAAGCTGAATTCGCATGATACGTCCTAATATTACTAGAATCCAATACTAAGGGAAACATTTCATTTTGTGCATCAGCAGAAGTATTATTTACTTCAAATTCTCCACCACTTATATAACCGGCATGGGTACCAGTAGTTTGAGCAACTTTCCCATACACACCAGATATCCAGTTTCCAGTATTTCCAGCTGGGGTAACTACGCTATTTATACCAACCATGCTATCTCCTGAAGATAACGTTCCTGTATAGGTTAAGTCTATGCCATGCTGTTCTCCTGTTATTGTTCCAGCATCAGAGACAAAAGCGATTTGACCATTAGTAGCATTAGAGATGGTTTCTCCATTCTGAAGCGAAATATCAGTAAAAGCAGAAGCACCGCTATTTCTAATATTTAAACCCGTAGCAGTTGTTTCTGCCCCATTTGAGTCAACCCCTATATCCACACCAATTACGGTAGTAGCTATTCCCCCTGTTTGATCGTTTAGCGCTTCTACAAATAATCCTTTCAAAACATCAACTGTTCCTTCATTTTTTGCCTTTATATAAGCACCCTGTAAATCATAAGTTGAATCGTTTGTGGCATCATTAGCTACTCTCATGTCAAAACCAGTATCTGTCCCACTGAGATCTCCTGTCGTGGCATCAGATCTATCAAAAGATGCTACTAAACCATAAGTAGGACCCCCACTTACATCTCCAAAAAGACTACCGCCAGAAGGATCTGTAATTTGTACAAGATGATTCTGAGTAATACCGCCAGTTACAACTGATGCTTTTGGCGCAAGGATAATTGAATACAATGTTGTTCCTCCGCCATCATAACCACCAATTTGGATAGCTTCTTCGGTACTTTTACCAAGAGTCAACAATCCTGTCGTTTGAGCAGCACCAATAGCAATATCGCCAGTAGTTACGGCCCCGCCGATGGCAACCGATGTAGAAGTACTTGCGCCGATCGCTAAAGCGCCAGCTGTCAAACGGTCAATCCCGCCATTGGCATAAAGAACGCCAGTCAAAGTCGTGGCGCCGGTTACTCCAAGAGTCCCGGAAACCGTACCATTGCCGGAAATCGCTACTATCGGTTCAGTAATAGTTAAAGTACCATCAGTAGTGTTGTCAATCGTGGCGGAATTAGAAAGAATCATGTCAGCCGTATTAATGGTAGCTGATGCTATAGAAATTCCGTAGTCCATAGTCCCATCTAAAGCAATGCCTAATGCAGTTCCTGAACCATCAGCGTCACCGATAATAGCCAATCCAGATGCATCAAAAGCTCCACCAGTGATTGGAGACATATCAATAGTTAAACCACTTGTCTGCGCAGTCATCGCGGCAGCGTCCAAAGTAATATAAGCTAAATTCCCAGCAGTAGCGCTAGAGGTTAAAGAAAGCGCTCCCGTCGTACCGCTTACAGTAAAATTATCAGTATCAACAGCAATTCCTCCATTAGCGTTGAGTAGACCAGTCAAGGTGCTTATGCCGGTTACCGCTAATGTAGAGCTTAAGGTTGTCGCACCTGTCACTCCAAGCGTGCCACCGACTGAAACATTATCGCCGACAGTGGTAGTGGCGTTAACAACTGCGCCTACCATCAATGTCGCGAGTAAAACAGTCAATCCTGTTTTAAGAATAGAATATTTTTTACTCATTGTAATTCTAAATTAATTATTAATTATTTTTTTGCTCGTCTTATTAACCGTGCACCAGTGAATAAGGCGAACGAATTTAAGACGACCTTTTCCTTTCATCCCCTAAATTATTTATAGGGGAAAAATTCCGACCTTTATATTTTTTATCTCTTCTTTGTTTTATTTCTATTTTATTCCTAATTTTTCTTCTACTGTCTTGACTCGCTTTTCTAAATCTTGAACTTCAAACCTGTAGGATATCTATCTTACTTGCTTAACAATCTCTTCGTGGTCACTGCGCAAATCAAACAAGGCCTGAAGCATCTTTTTGCTATCTTGACGCATTTCTTGATGCTCCTTGGTGTTTTCATCAAAACCTCTTTTTATCATTCCAGCCAAATCATCTAATGTAATATTTTGTTGAACATTATCAGTCATTTTGTTTATTGTATTGTATTGTATCACCAAAACAAAAAAATAAAAATACAAGTCAAGTGTGGAAAACTTTTTCAAGTTAAAAGTCCAAAGTCCAAAGTTAAAAGTTGCAGTTAAAAATAAAGAATTATTTATTCTTCAGCGTCCTTACGCTACTCCCTAAAATATTGGAAATTTCAATCAACTCTTGGAGTAAATCATTAATACTCTTTTTGTCCCCCTTGTCGCTATCTCTTAAAATAGCTAACCAAAACTTCGATTCATTAGCCGATTTTAACGAATGAGTCAAAAAGTTTGCGAAATCTTTTTTAGAACTACCTGCTATAGCTTCAATATAATTAGCCCCGATACTAGTTCCGCTCCTGATTAACTGACCTCGCGCTACTCTACATAAATCATCGTTTTTAGGCAGAAGCTCAATAAATTTAATTAATCGCAGAATAAACTTATAAATTCGTACCTTTAAATCTTGGCTAAATTCCTTATTATTACGCTCCATTTTTACTTTTAACTTAATACTGAAACTTTGAACTTTTGACTTTTAACTTTGGACTTATTGTTGTAATGCTTCTACCCTTGCCTTAACGTCCTGATATTCGGGGACAAGCTGCAAAATAATAGAATACGCTTGCAAGGCAAGATTTTTATCGTTCTTGAATTCGTAAAGTTGGCCCAACGAATAAAGAGCCGGCACAAGATTTTCTTTAAGCTCAATCGCTTTCAATAAATATTCTTCTGTTTGCGAAAGTAACTGCTCTTGCGCTTCTTTTAGTTTATCAATCTGCGCCTGGTCTTTTTCTTCCGCATTTTCCGATTCTTCTATCTGCGCTGAATTTGCCTTTGCTGACACAAGATACATATTCCCCAAGACAAATGGGAATTGCGGGTCCCGAGGAGCAAGCTCATACGCTTTCTGAAAGCTTACAATCGCTAATTGCCCTGCGCCCTGCACTCCAAACCCGTCAAGGGACTGATAAAAACTGCCCTGTTGAAACCAGTTTTCGCTGTTTTTTGGGTTAATGCGCAATGCCTCTGTTAATATACTCTCTCCGTTGGAAATATATTGCTGAAAAAGCTTTTGCTTGTCCTCTTGACTCAATTCTTGATTGCCAGCTAATTCATCAAGCCGCAACGAGAAGGCTTGAGATAAATTTCTCAAATAATCATCTTTGTTTTGGTCCAAATTGGAGGCGGAAACAATCGCCTTAATCCCATTTTCCAAATCAGGGCTTTCTGAATTGATAAGATTAACCCCATTGACAAAGCTTACAGCTCCCGCATATCTCTGACTGACCTTATATACACCAATGCCCGCGCCAGCCATCACCATAACCGCAATCATCATAATAACAAAGGCCTTTTGGGGCGATTGAGTGAATGAAATCTCTTTTACATTCCCTTTCTTTTCCAATCCGACGAACAAACCGAGCAGTAAAAACGCCAAAAATAACAGAACAATATTGGCCGGGTAGAAAAACCAGGCAAAAAACAGATACAAACAAGCAGTGAAAATTCCGGACGATAATTTGGTTTCTTCCGAATCGTCATTTTTGGCCTTAAACAACGGCCTAATCCCCTGCCATAAAACCATTCCGAGCAATAAGAGGACTGACAAAACACCCAGAATGCCGACTGTGGATAACCATGTTGTAATAATGGAAAAACCCTGATTGAATCTTGTCTGCCAAAATGCCCCAAGATTTATTGCTAAGGGCTTGAAAAGGTCAAATTGATAAGGGAAAGTGGCTGGCCCAGAGCCAATAATCAGATTTTTTACAGAGCTTCGCATTGTATCAGTCCCTATTTGAACAGTGGATTTGGCAGTTAATTGAATCTCCGGAGAATAACTATACAACTTTTCAGTAGGAATTCTTACAAAAATAAAGACCAGGGAAACAGCCAGAATCAAAAGAGGCAGAATAAATTGCCTGATTTCCTTCTGGGTCAAAATCGGACCCATATTTTTGCTCATCTGGGCGATGACAAGAATTATGCCCAAGATAACGCCAAGCCATATCAGCCAATAATTGATTAAAACAATGGAAGTGAAAAATAAAATTCCAGTGATGGCGGACAATCCGAAAATAATTTTTGATTTTATGTCCGCCTTGTTTTTGACCGCTATAATTTTATTCCCGAATAAAGACATCAGCAATACGAATGCGCATCCGATAAACACGCCTAACGCTTCTGTGGTTCCAATGGTATTGAAAATAAAATTCTTGGTAAGGAATAATGGGAAGATTGCTTTTCTAATTACTGCTTGAAGCAGGAGAATAATGCTCAAAACAAATGCGCTCGCTAAAAACCCGAAGATGAATTTGCGGGCTGGGAGTTTGAGTTCTTTTGAATCTTTTGACTTTGAATCTTTTTTCTCAACAACATCTTTTTTGCTGAATAAATTTGCTGACAAGAAATAAACCAAACCGCAGAGCAGTATGTTCAAAAAAGTATCAGCCGTGTCTGCGACTGCGAAACTCTGGGTCCGAGAAATGGAAAAAATGGTGGATACGCCCATCACAACCAGAAACAAAACCATCGCTTTGCTGATTTTTCCAAAATCCAAAGTAAATTTTCCCAAGCTGATGACTTTCACGGCCCAAAAAATAAACAAAAAGAAAACCGCTATTGATAAGAATAATTGCTTATTCAAGAAAAGCGGTGAAGCGGTAAAAGGAAGAAAAAACAAAGGCAGAAGAAAAACCAATGACAGCGCCAGGGAATTAATTTTGAAATTGAGTAAATTTTGAAAACTGAAAAAATTCTTTTTAGGCATAGAATAGAAAAATTAATTATGTTGGAATATTGTATCACAAAAAAATAAAACACAAAAGTTAATAACTTTTTGTGGAAGCTGTTAGGGTCAGACCCTAACACTCCGTTGTTAGGGTGCGACCCTAACAGTACTAGCGACAAACCAAAAACCCGCTGAAGCGGGTTTTTGCATCTATTATAAGTTATAAGTAGAAGTGCGGATAAAGTTCGCTTTCTGGAATATATCGCAACGCCTGACGATAAATAGCCCTAACTGTCCCGATGTCTAAATCTTTATGATTAGGAACAGTTAAAATCTGCTTCATATTATTAGGCAAAACTCTCTTTAATTTAATATGACTACCTTTCTGAGAAACAGCCGAGAATCCAAAACCACTGAAAATTTTAACCACATCTTGGCCTGATAATTTTATTAATTTAGGCATAGAGTGGTTCTAATTCAAAATTCACAAGAATAGAGGAATTAGATTCCACATCTAATTCCGACAAATCCTCTCCCTCTAAATGGAGAGACAATGCTTCTCTAATATTCTTTACAGTTTCATCAATAGTGCGGCCTTGAGTAACGATAGGCAAATCAACGCCTTCGGCGACAAAATATTCCTCTCCTTTATAAATTTTAAATTGGATAATATGTCTCATAAGTTTATGCTATTTAATATATTCATCTTAACAAAAATATTCTCGTTGTCAAATCAGAATCGTTAACCCAAACAATGTTAGGGTCTGACCCTAACAAGAATTAACAATGTTTAGAGGTCGGACCTCTAAACAATGTTAGGGTCAGACCCTAACAGCAACAAACCAAAAACCCCGCCCTAGGCGGGGTTTTTGGAAACTTGTCTAACCCTACAAGGAAAAGATTAGAAAGTTACAAGGAAAAGATTAGTAAGTCAGGGTATACTTTCCGTACACTGGGAATTCGCTGTCAGAAATGCTGGCTGGGCTGGAAGCCGTAGGCGCGGTTCCCGGTCCTGAAGTGGTGTAGAACCAATCAAGTCCAGAAGCCATTTGGCCTTTGGTTCCATCAATCTTCACTCTCAAACTCATACCAACCTCTGTGGATGTCCAGGTTCCGGTAGTATTAAGTTTGATTGTAAAGGTCTTGGTTTGCCCGGAAGCAATTTCTTCAGGAGTAGTCAAATCGAGAGTATACGTAGCGGCAGCAGTTGCTTCAAGGTCGGTACCACTCTGAATTCTTTCTCCTCCTTCCCATACTTCCCATGCATCCGCAGTGGTGGGTAATTGTCCGGTGCCAGAACCCTCAAGGGTCACGGCTAAACTTTCAACTGACAATGCTCCGCCAACAGCGGTAATATCGTAGACGGCAATGGTCTGCATTGCTCCGGCGATTCCGGTGCTGTAAGTGGTGTCAGACGCGGTCAATATCGGCTCAACATTATGCATCGTCATATTGTTGGACGCGATAACTCCCGGGGTGACTCTTATAATCCAGTCGCCTGCAGCGGCAGTGGCAACGCTGGTTACCAAACTTCCCATCGTCTCGCCTGCGTCAATGCCGGTTGTAACTACAGCCCAAGCGCTACTTGCCTTTGTGGTAGCGTAGTAGTGATAAACAACATCTCCAACCCCATATTGATAGGTTGATTGAGCGCTATACACTTCCTGCGAAACATCAGCATCAAGGGCAAAAATTCTATCAGCGTCGGCTATAGTAATAGAAGTTCCATTGATAACAATAGCAGCCGCATCGGCAACATAAGCAGTTGTTACTACGCCGAAAAATCCTGCGGGGGTAGCGCCTGCATCATAGTAGTAGACCAAGCTTCCTAAAGCGTAAGCAACATCAAAACTAGTAGCAGTTCCAGTGGAAGCTAATTCTTGAGTGCCTGGAATTTCAACATAATTGTCTGCAGCTACGCCAGTAATTGCAGTAGCGCCATTGATGGCTACTGTATTAGCATCATCATCAACTGCTGTAACAATACCAGTGGCATTGGTTGAAGTAGCGTCGTAATAAACCACTAAGTCGCCAACCGCTAAATTGGATAAATCAGTTCCAGTAGTGGTAGGAGCTTGAGACATGCTGCCGAATTTGCTTACTTCGCCAGTAGCGAAGGCAGCAACTGCGCCGTCCAAAGTCAAACCAGTGGTAAGAACTGTTCCCTCATTAGCTGCGGTGGTTACCATCTTCAAAGCTCCACCATGAACAACCAAGTCGCCCACTGCGTAGTGGCCAACGCTGGAAGCAGATGTCGGCTCTGTGGTAATTGCTCCGCAATAACCAGTATCGTGGCTCGCCATAATGGCAGAGTTTGACCAATCACCCAATGCTTCAACAGAAGCATATTTGGCTCTTGTCTTATCACCTGAACCCATTGTAAGGGCATCAGAAGTATCAATCCATAAGCTGTAGCTTTCTGAACCATAATAAGGAATGGTTTCAGTTAGCCCAGAGAAGGTGATTACTCC
>CAYMBW010000012.1:0-7597 GCA_964388775.1 uncultured Candidatus Saccharibacteria bacterium
TGTGGATAACTTTCCCCTAAAAATTACGAGTCCGGGTCTCGTTGTGAGTATCCTTATAGCTGGCAAGGGTTCCGACGTTTAGCAAAAATTACGAGACCGGGTCTCGTAATTCTTAAAATTGATTAAATTTTGAGCTTAAAATTACTCCAAAAAATATTAAAAATGAATTATTCTAAAAAAAAAGAATTATTCTAAAATAATTAAATAAACTATTCTAAAAAATCTTCTTCTCGTATCTCTCTAGCGAACATACTTGACTTGGATGATATCCAAGAATTTATTTCTTTTTTAATATCCTCTTTTCCGAACAACTTTAGGAAAAAATCTTTTTCAACCAAAGACGAAAAATTATTTTTCCCTAAATAATCCCAATAGCTCGACCAACGATAATTTTCTTCTAGAAAATTTATTGCCTTTTGAGGGTCGGCAACTTTCCATTGCTTCCATTGTGGTTCAATCAATTGAACGGGGTTTGTGTTTATATAGACAAAATTATTCCTTAATTGAATATCGTTCTCAATAATCCTGGCCCGATATCTTCCTTCAAAAAGAGAACCAGTCCTGTTGTATTTCTTGTTAAAATAATATGCGTACCCGCCCAATTTTCTGGCATAATTAGTAATTCCTTTATCTGTAATTTGGCGTACAAGAAGATGAAAATGATTGTCCATCAAGGCGAAGGCATGAATTTCTATAACAGCGTTTTCCGGCCTATATGAAGTTGCTAATAATTCTTTTTTCTGCTTCCAAAACGCACGGGATTGCCATGGAGAAGGAGCTGTATCATTAAAAATCAATAAGCTATTAATAAAACGAAGGCGATCTTCATCGTCTAAAAAGATTTTACGCCTGTCGTTTCCTCTTCCTATGATATGGTAAAATTCACCATTGATTAATTCTGTTTTCCTTTTAGGCACAAGTTTATATCTTTCATAATAAATCATTTTAAATTATTTTTTAAGAATCAGACCTGTGGATAACTTTCCCCCAAAAATTACGAGTCCGGGTCTCGTTGCGAGAATCCTCAATACTGACGTGGCTTCCGGCATTTTACGAAAATTACGAGACCCGGACTCGTAATCGTGTATGATTGCGGAAATAATCGTCAATAATCGTCGTAATAGTCGTAATAGTCGTCAGAAAAGACGGACCTTTAAGTTTTGCCGAGAAACGATCTCGACGGATTTCCTTTTACAGATTTTGCCGAGAAACGATCTCGGCAGATTCTCAGAAAATATTCTTGTGATTGTGGTCATGATTGAAAAAATGGAAAAGCAAAAATTACGAGGCCGGGCCTCGTAATGTTCCCTAGTAATGTTCGTAATGTATATTCAATAAATCAAAGTAAATAAAAAAGGCCAAAGAGTTGGTAAGTAGATTGCTCTACCCAACCCTCTGGCTCTCAACTTTCTTAAGCCATTTCTGAATGGCTTTTATCGCCGCTTGAGTATGCTCCTTGCTCTCAAAAACTATATGAGGAGCGCCTTTTAAAGAAACTATTGTCTTGTCGCAGGAATGCCGTTCAAGGAACGCTTCTGTTTGCTGATTAGCTGGAATCAAGTCATTTTCCGATTTGAGAAGCAAAACAGGCACATTGGGCGGAAGAATTATCTCTGGAGCATTGATTAAGGATTCTAAACTCTTGAGGGTAAAAGATATCACTGTGTCCGGGTCCTTCAAAAATCTTGTAATCAACTTCCTTGTTTCATTAAACTGTTTGGTAACCGCCTTCGTGGAAGGGATACTCCAATTGACAAAGACAAAAACAGGAATTGGGGGCTTGAATCTGCGCTTCAATTCATCATAATGGCGCCATTGAGAAATCTTTAAGATTCTTGGCTTCACATATTGTCCGATTTCGGCTCCAGAACTGGCAAAGCCGGCCTGAAAAATAGCGCCATCCAAGACATCACCTTTGTCCGCGGCCAAAAGATAACTAGCGACAATTCCTCCCATAGAGGAACCCAAGATGTAAACAGTTTCTGGCCGAAATTCCTGTTTTAACCAATGGATTGTTCTCTGGAGTTGTTGGCAAAGAGTTAGCAGTTCAAAATCGCAGCAGCTTCGAATCTTGTTAAACAAGCCCTTCCGATTACCAACTGTAATTCCTCCCTGACTCTGCCCTATCCCTGGCAAGTCAATAGCTACAAGAGTTGCTTTAAGTTGACCAGCGACTTCTGCCAACGCCTCTTTGAACCATCCTCCGTGGAGACAAATAGGAGAAAGATAAACAATCAATCTCTTCCCAACTCCTTGATAGAGCCAAGCGCCCAGAGCACCCCGTTCTCCATCAATTTTTATCAAAATCTCTCTTGGTTCCATTTTTCCATCTCCTTTTGAAAGAACCACTTCCATGTTAACGTTTTTCCCTTTTTTAATAAAGAAAAAAAGAGACAGGGGTCTGCCTCTTACTGTACTCTCTCAATGAGAAAGTGAAGGTTGTCAAGGTACAATTGAACTTTTCTCAAGCCGAGGCGCCTAGAGCGCCTCGGCCTAGATGTGGTTGTGGCAGACTGGGTTATTTGGCTACATAAATCCTGAAAGCGTAACGACGACCATTATGTGTCACCTCCTCTTACCCATATTCTTCGCAATAGTCCTCGGAAGCAATCCTCAGACCCGTTTCATATCAAGCACCTCCTTGCGCAAAGATTCCCTCACTCAAAAATCTTGAGTTCGGGCCAAAAAATCTGGACATTTCAGATTTTTTGGCCTGAACTCAACTATTGATTTTAACTCCTTCTTTTTTCTTAGACAAAATTCTCAAAGAATTGAAAACGATTTTCCCTGCCACAATACTCAAGCTGACTGTTTCTCCTTGCTTAATTTCCCCTATCACAATTTTTAAGGAAAGCGGGTCAAGAATGAATTTCTGGATTACTCTTTTCAACGGCCGAGCTCCCAAGTTCATGTCAAAGCCCTTTTCAGCCAAAAACACCCTGACCTCCTTGTCCACTCTCAATTTTATCCCCTTCTTTTCAAGCCGTTTTGAAACTTTGGCCAATTCCAAGTCAACAATTTGTTGAATCTGTTTCTGGGCAAGGTAATTAAAAATAATAACCTCATCAACTCTATTTAAAAACTCCGGCCTAAAATTTTCTTTCAGCGCTTCGTTTAACTTATCTTTTAGGGTCTGATATTCTTCCATATCGTCACCTACAAATCCCATTGTCCCCATCTTGGCAATATATTCCGAACCAAGATTAGAGGTCATAATAATAATCGTATTTTTAAATGAAACCGGCCGGCCCTTAGCGTCAGTAAGCCGTCCGTCGTCCAAAATCTGAAGCAAAATATTAAAGACCTCTGGATGAGCTTTTTCTATTTCATCTAAAAGCAAAATGCTGTATGGCCTTCTTCTAATTTTTTCGGTAAGTTGTCCGGCCTCCTCATATCCCACATAGCCCGGGGGCGAACCAATCATTTTAGATACACTGTGACTCTCCATATATTCTGACATATCCAAACGAATCAAGGCATTCTCGTCGTTAAACAGGAACTCTGCCAAGGCCTTGGCAGTTTCGGTTTTGCCAACGCCCGTGGGGCCTAAAAATATAAAGGAACCAAGGGGTTTACTTTCCTCGGCAATTCCGGCCCGACTGCGTCTGATAGCGTTAGAGATAGCTTCTATCGCCTGCTCTTGGCCTACTACCCGGCGCGAAATGGATTTCTCCATTCTTACCAACTTCTTTGCTTCTTCTTCCAATAAATTGGTGGCCGGAATTCCTGTCCAGTGTGAAACCACCCGAGCAATATCTTCTTCTCCGACTTCTTCTTTCAAAACCTGATGTTTTTTTCTAAAATTGGTAAGTTCTCGTTCTTTTTTCTGAATCTCTTTTAAGACATTCGGGACTAGTCCGTATTTGATACGCGCCACTTTTTCCAAATCACCTTCGCGCTCGGCGACTTCAGCATCAAAATTTAATTTTTCATCATCTTTCTTTAAAACTCTCAACGCCTGAATTAAATCTTTTTCTGTTTTCCATTTCATCTCCACGCTTTTTGCTTTTTCTTTTAAGTCAGCCAATGTTCTAAGGCAAGCGGATAATCTTTTTTTCGAGGCAGAATCCTGCTCGTTTTTCAACGCCTCTCTCTCAATGGTCAAGCGTTGTATTTCTTTCTTTACTTCTTCCACTTCTGCCGGCTCCGATTCCATTTCCAAACGCAATCCAGAAGCCGCCTCATCCATCAAGTCCACTGCTTTGTCAGGTAAAAACCGGTCTGCAATATATCTGGCGGAAAGCTCGGCAGCGGCGATTAAAGCCGAATCCCTTATTTTCACGCCATGATGAAGTTCATATTTTTGCTTGATTCCCCTTAAAATCGCAATTGTATCTTCTATGCTCGGCTCAACAACATAAACAGGCATAAATCTCCTTTCCAGAGCCGAATCCCTTTCAATATATTTTTGGTATTCTTTTAAAGTAGTGGCTCCGATGGCCCTTAACTGCCCGCGGCCAAGAGCCGGCTTCAGTAAATTAGAAGCATCAATTGCGCCTTCCGCAGCGCCCGCGCCCATTACGGTATGAAGTTCGTCTATAAAAAGGAAATAGTGGTCTTTGGCGTGTTCAATTTCTCTTAAAAGCGCCTTTATTCTCTGTTCAAATTCTCCGCGGAATTTCGTTCCGGCAATCAGAAGGCCTAAATCAAGAGCAATAATTTCTTTGTTTTTCAAGCTCTCCGGCGCATCTCCTTTTATAATCCTCTGCGCCAATCCCTCAACAATAGCGGTTTTGCCAACGCCTGCCTCGCCTATTAAAACCGGATTGTTTTTCGTCCGTCTTGAAAGAATCTGAACCACTCTTTTTATTTCATTCTCTCTGCCAATAACCGGGTCAAGTTTTCCTTCTTCGGCCAATTTAGTGAGGTTCTTGCAATATTTGTCAATTACTTGGTATTTGGACTCCGGATCCGGGTCAGTAATATTCTCTCCGCCCCTAATTTCGGACAAAAGCTTTAGGATATTCTCGTAATCCAGGCCGGCTGGAGCGTAAAAAGACAAAATCTTTTTCGCTTCTGATGGAACCTCAAGCAATGCCAAGAAAAGATGCTCCACGGAGATAAACTGGTCTTTCATTCGAATTGATTCTTTTCTCGCCCGGTCAAGAACTCCTGCCAGATCCTGGGTTAGATAGAACTGGAGCCCCATCGGCTGTTCTTCAAAATCATCAAAATTGGTAATCTGCTCCCTTGATTTAATGGCTTTGACGGTTTTATTCTTTAAATCCAAAACGACTATCTTTAATTTGCGCAAAAGAGTGAATACTATGGTGTCTTCTTGACTGACCAAAGAATACAAAAGATGCAGCGCATCAACCTGTCGCTGGTTTTGTTTTCGAGCCAACGACTGAGCCATTACAATGGCTTGTTGGGCTCTTTGAGTAAAATCTCCACCGGGATTTGCAAACATAAAATTAAATTAATCTTTAACTTGTAGCTTAAAATTTTTAATTGGTATTTAATTCAAAAATCAATAATTCTTTATCTAATTTAACCTAAAAACCATCAAAAGTCAACTTTTAAGCCGATTCTTAATTTTAAGATTATTGCTTGCGTTCACTAAGAACAACGGTGAGAGTTATTTCTTCCCGGTCTCTCAAAATTTTGAGATTCACAGAATCGTCGGGGTTATAATCCAAGATAAGCTTGGCTAACGGATTGTCTGAAGTAATTTTAATACCATTGAACTCCAAAATGATATCGTTTTTCTTGATTCCCGCCTTGCCGGCCGGACTGCCGGAAACAACAGCTGTTTCCGTGTCTTTACCTAAGGAATCTTTACCAACCCAGGCCCCATAATCAACAGACAAGTTGTTTGCTTCACTGATTTCTTTGGTGATTAGAGTATAAGAAACGCCCAGCCAAGGATAAACAATAGTTCCTGTTTTTTGCACTTGGTCGATATCTCTCTTCGCCGTATTAATGGGCAAACTAAAGCCAATATTCTCTCCGCTGGAAGAGCGGGCAACATTAATTCCGATTACTTCTCCGGCTAAATTTAAAAGCGGACCGCCGGAATTTCCCGGATTAATAGCTGCGTCTGTCTGGATAATTCCTTCCAAGTTTTCGGTAAAGCCTGCTCCCCCGGTGGCAGTAATACTCCTGCCCAATCCGGACACAACGCCTACAGACACAGTATTCTGGAATTCTCCCAAAGCATAGCCGATGGCTATTACTGTCTGCCCTGTCTGCAAACTCGAAGAATCGCCCAATTTCACGGTGGGGAAAATTTTTCTTTCCCCCTCGGGAACGGTTTCTTGGTCTATTTTGAGAACGGCCAAATCATAAAATGGATCTTTCGCCAAAATTTTCACAGGATATTTGGACCCGTCGTTTAAAAATACCGTATATTCCGCATCCTGCTCTAATGTGACATGCTTATTCGTCAAGATTGTTCCGTCTGAAGAGATGATAAATCCTGTTCCACCCCCTATTTGTTGTTTCTCTGTGCCGTTTTCGCGATATTGAGGAATCAAAAAATCGTTGCCAAACGGCGTATTCATACCACCGAAGGGATCAATATAATATTTTTCAAAAATTGGGACATCTTTGCTGATAATGATACTTACCACGGCCGGTGAATAATCCTTAACCGCCTTTATAATCTTCTGTTCCTGGGTTGTTTGGGGAATATACTGATTCTGGGTTATCGTGTCCTTCTTAATAATAGGAACTCCCTGTTGTTCCAAAATATCAATGACCTGATGCTGCCAATAATAATTAGTGAGAATGGCTCCTGCTCCTCCGGCCACAATAGATATCAGGATTATCAATACGGCCAAAACCCCCGGCGTGCTCTTCATTTTTCCCCTGTTCTTGACAATGCCTTTAAATTTGCTCAAATCTATCTTTGGAAAATTAAATTTGTTTTTCGCGGCACTGCTATTTTGCCAAAAATTATTATTTTCTTCCATTTTGTTAGTCAGCCATTTCAGTTATCAATTACTTTCAACAGCTGATTTGGTTAATAGTTAAATAAGGATAATATTCCTCTGATAATATATGGTAAAAAGATAAACCCGGCCACTGCGGCTGCGCCGATAATCGTCATTAGCACCGCGCTGGCTGCCAAGTCCTTGATTTTTCTAATCTCTTCATTATGGTTTCTGTCTATCAAATTGGTCACCCTTTCCACTTGCGTATTCATCAACTCAATGCTTAAAACTAAAACAATGCATAAAATTATTATCGCCCTTTCCTGCGGAGTAAGAGGAAAATAGAGCATAAAGAAAATAACAATCAAGGAAATAATTACTCCTATTCTGACAGTGTTTTCTTCTCCAACGCCTATGCGCAAACCGCTGAAGGCAACCTGAAAACTTTTTAATAACTTCTTAAAATTGATTGTCATAAATTTATAGTATTTACCATTTTGATACACTCCGAAACCATTGTCAAATAAATCGGGATAGGCCAATGGTTTTGCGCTACCTAAAAAGAGCTAATGGGGCTGTGGATAACTTTTCCCCAAAAATTACGAGGCCGGGCCTCGTAGTGAGAATCCTCAATACTGGCATAGGTTCCGGCGTTTAGCAAAAATTACGAGGCCGGGCCTCGTAATAACCTTGAGCAGACCCCCAAAAATTACCCGGCCAGG
>CAYMBW010000012.1:7697-12113 GCA_964388775.1 uncultured Candidatus Saccharibacteria bacterium
TTGTGATGATATTGTGATGATATTGTGATGATATTGTGATGATGTTACCGGCTATCAAAATTACTCGTGCCAGGCGGACAATGTTTGAATTTCGTTCCAGATTTCAGGCTGATTCTGTTTTTCTTTCATCCAATACCACCATTCCGAGCCCCAAAGATAAAAAGTATCTGTTCCGGTATTCCTGGCAAATTGGATTATTCTTCTTAGTTTTTGGAGGTCCATAGATTTCTTCTGCTCTTCCAATGGAGAATCATATAAAAGAGTCGCTCCCCACGGCTCGGCCTGAAGTTCCACGCAGATTGACGGCTTATTAAAAATCTTTTTTATAAGCCAGGCCTTGCGATTATAATAAATGGAAGGAAACGGATAGGTAATATATCTTTTAATTTCTTTAAACCAAACATTCTTATAAAGGGTAAACCCCAAGACATCCCCTAATTTCGCTGCCCTAAACCATAAAGAGTACTCTCCGCTGTCAGAAATTACCACTGGCCTATCGCTCAAGGATTTCACCGCCGTTATTTCCTTTTTCAAAAATTCATCGCCAAAAAGAGCGCATTCCCCAAAGGGGTAAAGCGGTTCATTCTCAACCTGCCAATATTTTATGGCCGAATTATCTTTGTATCTTAGAACAATCCTCTCTACCATTTCCAATGTCTTCTGCTTCTGTTCTTCCTGGCTTAAGGATTTTATCCATCCCGGAACATGACATTCAGGCCAACGAGGCACTTTTCTGCCTATCACTAAAAGAACTTCTGCCCCTCTTTTCTTTGCTTCATTTATTTGCCAATCCATATCAATAAAATCAAAAACTCCGGGCTCTTTTTCTATCAAATCCCAATAAGCAATCAGTTTTAAATTTTTCATCTGCAAATCATCTAAAATCGCAAGATAATTGGCCTTCCAATCTAAGCCCATTAACTCGGCGTGTTTTTGGGAGAAAACCACTCCCCACTTGATATTCTCGGCCGGCGTTGCCTTGCCAACAAACAAAAAAATAAGAACACCGCTGATTAAAACCGAGAAGAGAAGAAGTATAACTTTTAAAATTTTAGGCATTTTAGATGGCTAATAATATCAGTCCTGCCACTATTAATAAGACCGCAAAAATTTTCTGCATAATAATTTGCTTGGAAACTCTATCCGCAAGGAATTGCGGAAACTTATAGGACAGAATAACGGTGAAAATCAAAAGGAACACATATCTCATTCCGTCCATGGCGTTAATGAAAGCAAGGTAAGATAAGGGCGCAAGAAAAATCGCAAAATTCTGCAAAATTCCGGCGCCGGCGCCGATAACTTGATTGGAAATAAACAATAAGGCGATTTTCGGCTTCCCAAAAAAAGATGATAATCGCGCTTTCTTTTTCTTGAAAATCTCCCTTTTTACTTCTTTGGAAAATAAAAACAAGAGGGCGATTAAAAGGCCTCCCACTTTAATCCAAATTAAACCGGAAATAAACGGCAAGGAAATATAAACCAGTTTTGCGGTTGCAAAGCTCAAGGCAAATAGCAGGGCGGTCAAGCAAGATAATATGAAACTTTTTTTGGTTATCCCGCGATTTTTTCCTAAACCGATTAAGACGCCGCCTGTTACTAATAATAAAAAGGCCAAAATTTTCGCCAAACCAATGGGCTCCAGCGCCTGCTTTAACTGCCAAGCAAAAACATAACTCAAAATCAAGGTAAAAATTGGCAGAAACCCGCCAATTGCCGGAATCACTCTTGAGGCCTCAAACAACCGAAGCGATTCGAACAAGCCCAGAAGAGCAAAAAACCAAAGAGCGCCTGAAAGCAAAGCTATTATTAGGGTCAAAAAATCAGGAATCGTAAAACCAAACGGAGCTAAAATAAAAACAAGGACGCCAAGCACGCTCACATAGAAGGCATAGAGTTTCGGTTTGGCAAGAGGGCCGGTCAATAAAAAATCATCAATAACCGCTGATATTGCCATGAGAAAATAGGCGATGATGGCAAAAATTATCCAAAGCATATTTGTCAATCAATTATCATTAGTCATTATTTGATTATTTTTACAGATTTCAGAATAGAAATAGGCGCTCGAGCGGGGTTTTCTTTCAAGGGTGCTATAGTCAATCTCAACTAATCCAAATCTCGGGCCAAAACCATCAGCCCATTCAAAATTGTCCATCAAAGACCAATAAAAATATCCCCTTACATCCACTCCTTCTTGTATCGCTTTATGGACATTTTTTAAGACCTCTGCTATATACCACTCTCTATTTTTATCCTCCGTGTCAGCCAATCCGTTTTCCGTGATATAAATCGGCTTCTTGTATTTTTGCAAATCCTTTAATAAATAATAAATTCCTTCGGGATATAATTCCCAGCCCATATCGGAAACTTTTTTGTTTTCATTTTTTATTTTAAAAGGAAATTGGATTTTAAAATGCATATAAAAATTCAGACCGATAAAATCCGTTTGATTTTTTATCTTATTCAAAAAATATCTATTTTGCCATTGATCAAGAAACCTTGCGACAAATCTATCTAATAAATTTTTATACGGTTCAAAATAGGTATTATTCTTTACTATTCCAATTAAAACTTTATCTTTGCCGAATGTTTTTAATAATCTATATGCGCCCTTGTGGGCCCTGATTAAATTATTGACTACGCGGATATATAAAAAAATATTTCTTTTTTGCGGCAACCAAAGTTGTGAAAGATATCCCTGTCCGGCAAAAACCATTGGCTCATTAATCGTTGCCCAAAAATCAACTAAATCTCGATATTCTCCGAATACTTTCGCAGCATACCTTGTAAAATATTCTATTGACTTTTTGTTAGCAAACCCGTTGATTTCTGCCAGCCATTGAGGCAAGGTAAAGTGGTGCAATGTCACCATTGTTTTAATCCCTCTCTGTTTCAGAGCCATCAACACTCTCCGGTAATGCTCAATTTCTGTTTTATCAAATTCTCCTTGCCTCGGCTCTATCCTCGCCCATTCAATTGAAAGACGATGGACATTCTGATTCAATTCTTTTAATAAATCAAAATCCTGCTCAAAGCGGTTGTAATGGCCGCAGGCAATACCGGCAGAACCATGTCCCCCTTTGGGCGGAGTCACCTCCCAATCAGAAAACTTATTTCCGCCTTCAACCTGATAAGCGGAAGTGGCGCTTCCCCATAAAAAATTGTCTGGAAATTTCAAAACCATTAAATTCCTAATTTCAATCTAATAATTTTTGATACCGACTGATTTATCCTTTCTTCGCTTATTCTACCATTTTCTACCGCTTTGATAAGCGCATTTACTCCGTCTTCGGCGGGCAAACGCCAACCCGAAAAAATCAAAACATCAACGCCCGCCTCTACGGGCAAAGAAACAATATCTTCCAATTCATATCTATTCAATAAAGAATTTTGGTCCAAATCATCGGAGATTACTAATATTTCATTGCCTAATTCTGATTTCAAAAAATCAATCCCTTTTGGGGAGAATGTAAAAGGCAAATTTTTTTCTATGTTTTTATAAATAACATTAGCAATCATTACCATCTCCGGTTTGGCGGCCATTGCCTCTTTGAACAGTCCTATATCCGGAATTTCTTCTTCAATTGCTAATTTTTCCTCCGGATTAAAATTAATATTCCCATAACCGGGAAAATGTTTAATGGTTGTAAAAATTCCGGAGTTTTTTTGCCCCAAGATTAAATTTTTCGCCAAATCCCCTAAATTTTGTTGAGTTTCTTCAAACGAACGACTGTAAATAAAATCACCCGGTTCTGTTTTGTCCAAAAGCGGAGCAAAATTAAGAGAAACGCCGAATGCTTTCAACTCCTGCCCTCTGTTAAAACCGATTTCAAAAGCGTTCTCTGGGTTTTTAATTGCGCTCTGACTGGTCTGTTCCTGAACAAAACTAATTCTGTTAATCTCCCCTCCCTCTTGGTCAACCGCTATAAACATAGGAATGCCAGTGTCTTGCATAGCCATCTCTTGAAGCCCATCTACTAATTTCAATAGCTGAACTCTGTCTTCTATGTTCCAACCCAAAAGCAAAATTCCTCCGGGGTGAAGTTTTTTTATTGTTAATTTTATGTTTTCGGTAAGTTCTTTGCCTTCAAAACCGATAACAAAAAGCTGGCCTATCCGCTGTTTTAAGCTCAAATCACCCAATAAAAAATTATCGGGTAATTTTGTAGTGTTATCGGGCTGACCGAAAAAATTAACCAACAACATTACCATCGCCAGAATCGCCATTATGATAATGAGAGAAGTAATCTTCATTCTTTTATTATCTCATTTTTTCCAGCTCTCTAAAACCCTGCTATTTGAAATCTATGGTCTTTTTTCCAGCGCATAATTAGATAGCCCAAAAACAAGTAATAAAATACTGCCCAAATCCAGGAGATTTTCAGATTGATTGACGAAAAAGGCAGAGAAGCGAAAAAA
>CAYMBW010000013.1:0-9360 GCA_964388775.1 uncultured Candidatus Saccharibacteria bacterium
AGCCATAATCTATAACTTCTGTCATCAGTTCCGGTTGTCTCATCCCACTTGCCTAAAATTGTCTGCTCTTTATCCACCACATCCGGCCTAATCCAGGCGGAAAGAGACAAATCGCTTGTAATGCTTAATGATGTTGAATCGGAAACCGTAATATAATCATTGGTTCCGTCAAAATCAATGGCATTGCCGTATTTCCCGGATGTCCAATTGTTCATAGTACTGCTTGCCGACACTGTCCCGTCATTACTGTTCGTTGAATCGTCGTAAATTGTCCCTCCTTGTCCTTCATCAATGTGCCAAAGAGCAATGGAGCTTGTTGCGCTTGTGCCATCTCCTCCCAACATCACCGCCATTCCCTGATTGTAATCAACTCTTATCTCTCCTGCGGTGCGGGCATAGTTATAAATCATTATTTCATCCAAAACACCGGAAAAATAATTACTTCCGTCAGAGCCAAGGCGTAAAATTTGCGCGCTGGAATCGCCGGGCGGTCCATTGGTAGCGTCAACCACTCCCCCCAATACCTTTCCGTCAAGATAAAATATAGTTGAAGTGCCGGAAAGCGTTGCTCCAAAATGATGCCAAGTGCTATTAGATAAAGAAAATGTCGTGTCTGATTCGTAATTTGTTCCGTCAATTTTTAATGCCATTGTATTGGCAGTTGTCCCAAACCCAAAAGCGTATCCGGCAGTGCCAGAGTCCTTATGGACAATCCATTGTTGCGTGGTTGTGGCAAAGTTAGTGGCTTTTACCCAAGCAGATATAGAAAGGTTCCCTTGAATGTTTATACTTGTTGAATTAGAACTCGTAGCCACATCATTTGCGCCGTCAAACGACAAGGCGTTTCCAAACTTTCCCGAAGTTGTCCAGCTCGCCCCTGAAATCGCCAAATCATTGCTGTTGGTAGTGTCGTCATATCCTGTCGTCCCTGCTCCTTTATCCAACCGCCAATACGCAATCGGCGCGGTAGTCGTCCCTACTGTGCCTGCGCCGAATTGAATGGGCATAGCAGCGGATAATTCTGCGTTGTAATTTCTCAAAACCTGCGCTGATGTTAATGTAAAATTATAGAAATAAAGTTCATCAATGTCGCCTCCGAAAAAATTATTATAAGAGCCGGCTGCTGCTTCGCCCGCGCCCACCACAAAATCCTGCGCTCCGTCAGTTATTGAGGAAACAGGCGTTGTTAAATTAGGATTAAATTTGGCAATATTAGTCAAATAAACAGGCGTAGTGGTGCCATAAAATCCGCCGAAGATATAATTCTTTCCCCCGCTTGTGTCATAAACAGCCGGCGCATCTTTAATCCCAGTTGGCAAATCATAACCTGTGTCGGAAACAGCAGTGGACGGAGAAGAAGGATTAAACTTATAAATATTAACATTATATATTTCATCGGTATTATTCCATCCCCCAAATATATATATTTCATCAGAATCCTTATAAGTCGCTGAAGCCCCTCTTATTTCTTTTGGCAGAGCGCCTATGCTGGTAGTGGTGGCTACTCCGCTGGAATAATTATACTGGACAACTTCTGTTAAATAAGTGGGAGTGGTTGTTCCTTGATAACCGCCGAAGATATAAAATTTTGCTCCGGTTGAATCATAAACAGCAGGGGCGTCTTCTCTCCCGGAAGGCAAATCGTGTGTAGTATCAACAACAGCTGTATCTGGGGAAGCAGGATCAAAAGTATAGATATTAGTATTGAATTGGGAATTAGTATTATCCCATCCGCCAAAAATATAAATGAGATTATTGGAAGTATTTAGAGCAGCGCTGGCTCCGGCCAGTTGAACCGGCAAATTGCCAATAGAAGTTGAAGTTGCGACCCCAGTGGCCACATTATATTCAACAATTTCATCAGTATATGTCGCATCAGTCCCCGATAACCAATAACCGCCAAAAATATATGCCTTATTGGTTGAGGAATAATAAACAGCAGGCGCATATTCTAAGCCCTGAGGCAAATCGTGGCCAGTATCTGTGGAATTAGTTGTAGGCGAAGATGGATCAAATTTATAGATATTAGTATTGAATATCTCGTCAGTATTATTCCATCCGCCGAATATATATGCTTCGTCAGCGTCTTTGTAGGCAGCTCCGGATCCTCTTAATTGAACTAACAAATTGGCGGTATTGCCAACTTCCCAGCCCGTAGTGGTTACAGAAGTTTCTGCCTGTCCGTCAATATAAAAGGAAACTGAAGGAGTTACAGAATTATAAACAGCCACCACATGATGCCAATCAGTGTCAGTAATCGTAGTGGCACTGGTGGAAGTAGAGCCAGCAGCAGAATTTTCCAGAGCCAAGGCCAATTGATCGGATGAGTCAATTAAAAACCTATAACTGGCTGAAGAATTATTCCATTTATTGGCGATAACATCTATATTTGAAGAAGCGTCCCTTTTAATCCAGGCAGTCATGGAAAATGAACTGGTCGGGCTTAATGTAGAAGAGTCAGAAGTAGTGGCAACATCGTTTGTGCCGTCAAAACTCAAACTCTTGCCGAATTTTCCGGTTATCCAAGTAGCGCCGGAAATTGCCAAATTATTATCGTAATTTGAGCCGTCGTAAGCAATAGAGCCCGAGCCCTCGTTAAAATGCCAAACCACTATCGCCCCTTCTTGGTTTTCTTCCGAACCATAAGTAATATAAGCATCTGTCATACTCAAATACTGCGCCTCAATCCATTCCGCGGAGCGAGCGGTGCTGGAGAAACGAACTTCATCAATAATTCCATCAAAGTAAGTGCCTCCTTCTCTCCTTCCTATATCCAAATCGCTGGCATCCAATCCCGTGTCAGTAGTCACAGTCACATATCGCCAATTAGTATCTATGGTTGTGGTGGCCACACCATCTACATATATTGTTGGGATAGTAAATCCTGTAGTAGTAGCGTTCCCGCTGCTAACGCTGATATAAGCGCTACCGTTCAAATCAACGATATCCTTCGTTGTGTTGTCTGCTTTTATCCAAAACTCTACGGTTTTCACGCTGCTATATGAAGCGCCGATGTCTATCCAGTCATCTGTGCCATCAAAATCATTAGCACCATCTATCTTGCCTGCTACATCTAAATCAGATGAAGCAAAACTTGAAGTGGCAGTGCCATCGTAATTATTAGACGTTGAATCTATATAAGCACCGGTTGAAGTTGATGCTTCTTGCAAATGCTGAACCATCTTAAAATTTGAATCCCAAACATTTTCTATATCTTGCCCATCTGTAGCATCAGGATTGCCATAATACATATAGATATAATCAATCGTGGAAAGAGCGTCTATCTGCGGAATTTTTACCCAAACCGTGCTGGTGCCCGATTCGTTCCACTCTTCAATCTCATGTTTTAAAATTACTCCATTCGGGTCGGTAAAGCGGATATCCTGCCCGGAATCTTGAGTATCAGAATAACTGATTCTTGAAGAGTTTAAGCTGACTAAAACCGGAAAATTTGTCAAATTCTCTGTTGAGCTCACATTATTAAATGTAAGTTTTCTTCTGTAATGCCAACCATCGTCAAACCAGTCCGCTTCTGCTGACCTGTTGTGAATAAAATAAAAAGAAAAGCCCAATACGATTATTAAAATTAAAAAACCGGCTCCAGCATATTGGATTTTTTGTTTTTTGGAGAGGCCTTGCCACTTCTTGATATTCTTATCTTTGGCGCTAACCAAGAGCGTGATTTTCTTTCTCCCTTCTTCTCGCATATCTCCCAAATATTTTTTTGTTTTCTTCAAAACCTTAATGATAGATTATTAATTAATTATTATTGATTATTGATCAGTTATCAGCTATTGACACTCTTCATGAACCTTCACACCCGTTGCTTAAATCGTTGTCGCAGTCTCTTAACTCTTATCCACAGCATCGGGGCTTGACAAACTATTGGGGCTTGCTATACTTTAACTATAATACAGTGCGGTGGATCCCTTGAAGGCGTCCGCCGCTTTTTTTATTGCTCCAGAAACTGCAATAGTTCTTTAAGTCTTGAAATGTCTGTAAACGCTCCGCCGAAAAGTTGTTTTAATTCTTGAGCAGTATTTTTTGTGTGTGCAAGAAGCTTAATCTTTTTATCTTTCTCTAATAAATATCCAAACAACCAGTAGTAGTCTCCGTCACCAGTAAGAAAAATAGCTTCATCATAATTATCAAAATATTTCATTGCTTCAAAAAAAACATATACTCTCCCTTTAAAATATTTAGATATCATAAAATTAACATAGCATTAATCTTGAGTTCTCTCAGGTTCGGGTTCCTCTACTACACACCCCCCTTGAACCTCACACCCATTGCTCAAATCATTGTCGCAGTCTCTTAACTCTTATCCACAGCATCGGGGCTTGACAGTTGTAGAATTTCAGAATAATATAAATATACAATTCTTCAAGACCTCCTTTTTTGGAGGTCTTGCTTTTTTAACAACATCATAAAGTACTTTTAAGTCAATAAAAAATCTCTTGTCCTTTGCCCAGGCTTTCATGTTGGCATAATCAATAAATATCGCCGTTCTGCCTTTAAATTTTAAAGTATTATTCAGCATAAATTTGAGTCCTCTATCGATTTGTCTTTTTCAAACTTTTAATAGTAATAAATAATTAATAATATTTTTCCCCTTGACAAGCTTTTCTGGTTTGCTATACTGATGACAGAATCCTCGGCCGAAGTTTATAAGCTTCAATCTGGCGGAGGGTTTTTTATTTATTCAAGGGGGAAACAAGACATAAGATATTTCTTGTCATTTTTTTTATCTTCTTTAATTTGAACAAAAAATATTTCTTTATCTCTTGTTTGTCCCATAAAACGATGCAATACCTCATTTCTATTATCAATATTTTCTTTCGATGTTGGGGTAATTCTGGAATTCTTAATTAAATCAACGCAACAGGAAAAATATTTGAGTCTTCTCGTTCTTGTTTTAAAGTTTTTCTCAAATAAATGATTCCAAAAATAATCAAAAAATATTTTTTGCTTATTAAAATATGCGGACCTGATGTAGGGTCTTCTTTTTGTTTTTCTCTTGATCTGATTAAACATAACTAACGCCTCTTTTCTGACTTCCATATAATTAGTGCCTGGAAGTTTACTAATTTTTGTTTGATAAGGAATCATATCAAATTCTTATTTATTGTAAACAAAATCTATTACCCACAATTTTTAAATATCAATTATTAGTTATCAGTTATCAATCATTAATTATTATTGATTATTGGTTCTTGATTCTGGTCTTGGTCTAAAAATTTCTTCCAGGCCTTGTATAAATTGAAAATCTTTCTGCGGTTGAAAACATATTTTCTAATCAACTCTTCTGTCATTACCCTCTCCACTTTATCGCTGTAAATGTCCCTTACCTGTTCTAAATAAACGACCATTTTATTGCATCCTGTCATTGCTTTGTCCAATAAAGGAAAGGCCAGTTCCTTACTCTCAAATCGGTTGGAGTGCGCCTCGGCGATATGGCGCGGAATTTCTAAAGAACAAACCACCATTTCATCCCTTAAGGGGTAGTCAACCTCTTTCAAAATTGGCAAAATATTCTTTGTCACTGCCACTGCTCCTTCCAGCGCTTTTTGATAAACCTCCAAGTCCCGGAAAGAACGCACCGGCTTTCTCGGCCTGAACCGCGTCTTTTTATAAGGATAGGGATAGGCCATACATTTCAAAAATTAATTCCCTTTATCCAATTGCAAATACCTTGGCAGCCATAACGGGCTTCAGATGGCTTGTCTTGGTCAACTATCTCCCGGGCCCGGCTAAGAAGCGATAAAACTTTTTCTAAATCCAAAGGCACTTCCAAATAATGGACGGTAAAACTCAAGCTGAAGTTCTCATCATTATCCAAGTCGTCTTTCGGCTGGCAGTAAATCAATGATAATTTTCTCACCGGCTCAAACCCGTATTTCTCCGCTAAATAGGCATAAGCGTTTAATTGAATTTCGTACATTGGAAACAATTCGTCTTGTCTGCCAGTAAACTTCGCGGTCTTATAATCCACAATATGGTAACTTCCGTCTTTTAGCTTAAAAATGTCATCCGGTTTGCCAACCAAAACCCAACCCTTATCTTGAATAGGCAGCTTAAAATAGGTGTCCCCTTCTTCAATCTCTATCGCGTCCGAGATAGACAGCCATTTGGGAGGACTCCCTTTTTCCGCAAAAGCCCGGTGCGCGCTTCTTTTGGTAACCGCATCAAGGGTGCTGAAAATGCCCGGGAATATGCTTGGCGGATTGCCAAGATGCCGTTCTATCCAAAAACAGCGGGGACAAAAATCCGGCAGAGCCAGTTTGCCTAAATCCTTTGCGCTAATGATTTTCAATTTGTTTTGTTTCATAGAATTTCCAACTTCTTCTGGTTTCTGGACACCCTCGGCTGGCGCTCCCGCAGCTTATAAACAATGTGCAGGGGGAAAAACTCATAATAATGATTTTCGTCAAACCAGGCGCACTTAAAGTTATACAAGCGCAAACCGGTTAAACGCGACATTGCCAAAGCGTAAAGAGTAAGTTGGGTAATCGGATGCTCTTTTTCTGCCTTCGGCTTGTAATCCAAAAGATGGACCGCGCCGTTTCTTAACTGGATTAAATCAATGTGCCCGGTCAAAACCTTTTCTATTTTCAAAGGAATCTCAAAATCAAGCTGGGATTCCATATGTTCCACGTCTTCCGGCAAAAGATAAACCGGCACTTCTGAAGCTACGGTAACAGAATCATTGCTGATAAAAAATTTCTGCAAGGCCTGATGCCGGAACTTGTTCTCTTCAACGGTCTGTAAAACCAATTTAGCCAATTTGTTGGCATAATTGTATTTTTCCCTGAACAATACTTTGTCTAAGTTAAAATTCACTTTTGCTTCCGAAGCCCTTATTCCCTCCTTAAAAAGATGGTGCGGGCACTCTTCAAATGTCGCCTCTAAAAAATCTTGCAAAGGACTTAGCTTATAGTGCCTCGGGTCTTCCTGCAACAGCAAAGCCAATTTTGCCCGATGAATCTGGAACTTGTAAATCTGGCGGTGATACAAACTGATGCCAGGCAGAATTTCTTGGGGCGAAAATAACTTTTTCCCAAACTTGCGCATTCTTGAATATTTGCAAAGGTCGCTAAAATCCTCAAGCCAATTGCCGACGGTCGCCGTTTTCACGGGCAGATTGTATTCTGTTTTAAGGAACTGGGCGGTTTCTTCCAAAGTATAGCCCAAGTTATAATAACTCAAAGCATCTAAAATCAGTTTTAAGGGATAGTGCCGGCCCTTGATGCTCAAGGGAGTAAATGTCCGGCCGCAGTTCTTGCATAAATATAACTGAACAATTTCATTTTTCTTCTTTCGCTTGCCTCGCTTGGTGATATTTTTGCTCGAACAATAAGGGCATTTTTCAGTTCCGGGACGGAGATATTTTTCAAAAATTGGTTCTTTTTCAGGTTGTTTTAACTCACAACTTTGCCCTGCTTCAACCTCACGAGTTTCGGAAATTTGAGGGTCTTTTTCCCTATCCGTGAGGTTTTCTTTGGTTTTTTCAATGTTTTCCATAAAATTTTTGGGCTCGTGTATCAATTATCAGTTATCAGTGATCAGTGATTAATGATTAATTATTATTGATTATTCTGGAGTGCTTGTGGCGGCCGGCTCGGTGCTGGTTGAAACCAGTTCTGTGCTGGTGGCTGTTGTGGTTGTACTGGTGGCAGTGGTGCTGGTTGCGGTTGCAGTTGCGGTTGCGGTTGCGGTTGTACTGGTGGCAGTGGTTGAAAATGGCGTGCTTGTCGAGTTGCCAGACGTTGAGGCAGGGACCTCTTGATGGTTCTGCTCGGCAACTTCGGATGTCGCAACTTCTGCAGCGAGACAATCAATCACTCCATCGCAATTATTGTCTATGCCGTCGCCGCAAATTTCTTCCGCGCCCGGATTGACATCTGCGCTCCAATCATCGCAATCATCGCTATTCGGCACATACCCGGCTGGCTGGCTTCCTTCATGAAAATTGTTTGTCACCCCGTATCCATCCCCGTCATTGTCATAGTAATAAATAATAATGTCTGTCCCGCTGCCGGAGTTGCCCGACATTGAGGCAGAATCTTGCCCGTTATTGTTTCCTTTCGCATTCTCGCATTCTCCCGCCTCTGTCACGGTCTGCCCGTTCTTTATCTTCAAACAATACGGCTCTCCGGTTGTTTCATCATATAAGGTGATGCCGGTTGGCTTGGCTTGAGTGCCCACTTCCAGTTTTCCGGCTTTCAAGCTGTCTATTACCAAAACTCCGTTTTCGTCTATAACCAAGCCAAGCGAAGCAAGTCCTGATTTCAGCTGATTAATGTCTAATTGGACAATCTGACCCGTAACTGGGTCTTGAGCCACTGTGAGTTGAGACAATCTTTCCTCTAACTCTTCAAAACCAGGCATTCGGGTAAAGTTCCCAAAAAGCACGGAAATCTTTTTATGCTTAACTCCATTAACTGTTTCACTAACTTTACTCCAATCAATAGGTTCAGCCGCTCTGGCAATAATATAGCTGATTGGATATTCTTGTTTATCTTTTTGAGCATGGCCAGGGACATCAGAGGAGATAAGATAATCTCCGACTGTAATATTTTGTCCATTGTCAGCTATCCAAGCATCCATATTACCTACAGCAGCTACTAAATGGGGATTATCCAAATCAGCTGTTTGATCCGGGCTTTGTAAACTTAAATATACTCCTAATATTTTTGAATCATTGGCTGTTGTAGATTTAGTTATTCCATAAAGGATTTCAGAATTAGGATTGCCGTGAAAGTTCTTATTATCCTCTGTCAAGGAAACTAACATTCCTTTTTCTATTGTTTCGTCTGTCCAGGCATAGTGAGAGCCAGTGAAAGCGTTGTAAGAAGTGGTATTGCCAGAAATAGAAATAGTTCCTTCAACAGCATCGGCAGATTCAAGATCTATTATTACCCCATCTGCTGACCTATTTACCGCTAAAGGGTTTCCAGGGTTCGTCGTGCCGATGCCGACGTTGCCGCTTCCTAAAATTGTGACTAACACCGTGTCACGATTGTAAAATTGGAACGCCTTTTCACTACCAGCAAGAGCAACAGGAGAAGTGCCGCTTAACTTATTTGCCTCAAACCTATAAACAGCATTGGTAGGAGTATTTGACCCAATATAACCAACCATATTAAATCCTGTTGCGTCAGTATTGCTAATACCCCAAACCGAAAGTCCACCGGCAGTCCCTGAAAGCGGCTGAAATTGAGCAAAAGCATTAGCCGTGATAGCCGAAAATGGTTGACCCATATCTGCATTAGTTAAAACCAAGTTTCCATCTCTTACATCCAACTTCGCCCCCGGCCCCGTCGTCCCGATGCCGACGTTGCCCGAATTATTGTTATAAAT
>CAYMBW010000014.1:0-9016 GCA_964388775.1 uncultured Candidatus Saccharibacteria bacterium
GAGCGAGCAGGTTTTTATAATTAAACTACCTTAGATTTTTATATGATAGTTTAATTTCAAGGTTCTGCGAGCGGAGCGAGCAGGTTTTTATAATTAAACTACCTTAGATTTTTATATGATAGTTTAATTTCAAGGTTCTGCGAGCCGAGCGAGCAGGTTCTTACTTTTTTATTTTTAATTTTTAACTTTGGACTTTGGACTTTTAACCTTGAACTCTATTTCGGCGCTGGCGCGGCATTTCTGCCAGAGCCGACCGTCCTCCTTACATTACCCCTTACGGTTCTTGAATTCACTCTTGTGGTTTGCCCTCTTACCGGTAAATTCTTCTTGTGCCTTTGGCCTCTCCAAGAGTTAATATCTTTCAGACGCTTTATCGCCATCATCTGAATCTTCTTCGAATCCCCTTCCACTTTATACCCGGCATTAATCACATCTTGAATAAGCCGAATCTCGTCATTATTTAACTCCTCCGCTTTTTTGTTCAAATCAATCTTGAGCCCTTGCAAAATTTTCTTGCTTAAAGGACGGCCTATGCCATATATATAGGTCAATGCTATCTCTACTCTTTTTTTGGGAGGTAAAATTACCCCGGATATTCTTGCCATAATCACTTCCCTTGCCTTTGCTTATGTTTCGGGTTTTGACAAACAACATAAACCCGCCCTTTCCTACGAACGACTTTACACTTACTACAAATTTTTTTTACTGATGCGCGAACCTTCATAATGTTAAAATATACTAATTTGCAAGCCCAATTATGAACTTGCAAATCTTACAAATTTTTACCCTCGCCCAAGGCGAGTTGTAAAAACTTTATTACTGCCGACGGCGAGATTTTCACTTCTTCCGGTAAACTATTCTACCCCTGTTGTCTTCTAATGAAGCCAGCTCAACCACCACATGGTCTCCCGGCAAAATTTTTATCCTATAAATCCTTAATTTGCCGGCCAAATGGGCGAGTATTTCCTTCTCCCCCTCAATCCTTACCCTAAAAGTAGTACTCGGTAGAGCTTCCACAACTACTCCGTCTACTCTATATGTTTGTTTTTTTTCACTCATTTTGAAATAGTGATAAATAGCATAACATTTTTTGAAAAATGGGTCAATAGATTATTCCAAAATTATGGATATCTTTACTTGATTCGCATTCAAAGAGGCCTTACGCGCCCAAAATGGATTAAAAATTATTTTCGGCTGTCTGGCCAATTCCGGACAAATAGCTGTTGCATACCGGGCAATCTCGCTCTTGCTCCGACCCTTAACTATTTCTCTTAAAGATTCTTCGTCTATGGTAGGATAAATTTGGGCTGAAACTTTCAACTTGGCCTCAAGCCCGGTCAGGATGCCACCGGATTCTGAGAGAAAAATAGTGTCAAGAGATTTATCAATAGATTTTTTGTTGCTGGGGATATTAGCGATAAGATACGCCTTACCGAATTCCAATAAATTATTTGTCTTTGCCATAAGGGCCGTGGCTTTCACATTAATACGATATCCAAATTTATCAACCTCCTGCCCCTCTTGGACATTAAGCGGACTTCCTTCAATCAGTTCAAGTTCTATGCTATCGCCAAAAATCTTATAACCCTCGCCTGCTTCTCCCTGTAAAACTGATATTATCTGCTGACGAGCAACAGTTAGAAGCTCTTTTTGAGCGATGTCTAAAGACCCCTTTGTAATTTTCGCAACTGTTTCCTTTCTCCCTCCTTCCATTTTGGAAAATGATTTCCCATAAATATCATAATATAATTGGGGCGGAGAATAATTCCTTAACCCCGGCACCGAAAAAATACAGGGCTCAATATTGTATTCCTCGCCCACTTCACTGGCAATTACAGGGATATCCGCATAACCGCCTGCTGGAACGGCTATTTTTGTTGTAGCGTGAAATTGACGGGTCGGTTCGCTGGAAGACAAAAATCTGGTATTTTCAACTAAACTAATATTCCGACTGGATTTATTATACACTCTTATGGTCCCTTGCGCTTTTTCTTCCACCGGCACTTGCTCTGCGGGAAATTCCTTATTAAATTCTTTTTCTATTTCTATCGACTCAACCGGAATAGCGGTTTGGGATAATTCTGCAGGAAGAATAAATTCGCTTGTAGAAGTGGATAAAGCAACGGAGGCCTCTATGGCAAATAATTCTGTAGCCGGAGTAATCTCAACTGTTATCTTGTTGGCGCCAAAGAAAAACCAATAACCGCCGGCAATGATTATAATGAAAATCAATAATATGGCAGTTCCTCGCTTTAAGGGCCTTCTCTCTTTTTGAAAATTCTCCTTCTTGATAATTTCTGGTCTGCTTGTCTCAACGATATTTACCTTTCCCCTTGATTCTGTCGTTGGTTTTTCTCTTTCGGCAGAAATAATTTTTTCCGAAATGAATTTTCGGGCTTGTTTTTGAGGAGGGATAATATCGTAAATTTTCTTTTTCATTGTTCTCATTCAAAATTATATAATTATTCCTTAGCGAATCAAGGTTCTGCCGAAAGCAGGTCCTTCTTCCAAGATGGCCTTAATCCTTCTTATCCCCGAACCGACCGATTCTTGCTTTATTATTTTAAAACTGCCTAATGCGCCTATTGATTCTATATGAGGTCCGGCGCAGACCTCTTTTGAAAATCCTTCGACCGAATAAACAGTTACAACGTCAGGATATTTTTGCTTAAAAAAAGCTAATGCTCCGCTCTCAAGCGCTTCCTTCAGCGGCATCTCTTCTTTCTTGACGGGCAAATTCTCTCCAATTTTCTCGTTAACCATTTCTTCTATCTTTTTTAGCTCTTCATCGCTTAATTTTCTGTCAAAAGAAAAATCAAATCTCAACCGTTCGGCCGTTATATCAGAACCCATTTGTCTTATCTCGTCCCCCAACATTTTTCTTAAAGATGCGTGCAAAAGATGCGTTGCAGTGTGAAGTTTTATAATTTTGACTTTTGACTTTTGGCTTTTGACTTTTTCTATGCCGACTCCTCCAAATTTTTTTTCTGCCCCGGCGCGCGATATCTCTTGATGTTCTTTCTGGAGCTTAAAAAAATCATCCCTGTCCTTAATTTCCATATTATCACGCCTTGCCCATTCCTCGGTAATCTCCAACGGTATACTGTGGGTTGCGTAAAGGTTAAAAGCATCCGCCCCGGTAATTCTTTTTTCCAACGCCGATTGTTTTATTTTAGCATATATTTTTCTTCCTGCCTCTTTTGCCCTTCCAAATTTCTCTAACTCCTGTTGGATAACAGTAATTACTCCGTCTTCGTTGTGTCCCAATTCCGGATAAACATCCTTGTAATTTCCTATAACCTCCTTAACTAATTCATAAATCTTCTCCTGCTCTAATCCTAAAACTTCAATATTAGTAAAGACCTTTCTTAACAGTCGCCTTAAAATATATCCTCTTTCCACATTCAAAGGCATTATGCCTTCACTAATTAAAAATACGGCGCTTCTGATGTGGTCTGTTATAACCCGCTGTTTTCCAGGACTGCTGTCTGTATTGATAATCTTTATAATCGGCGCAAACAAATCGGTCTCAAAAACGGTCGATTTCCCCTGGCAGGCCACGGTCAAACGTTCCAGACCCATTCCCGTATCAACGCCTTTGGATTCAAGCGCTGATAATTCCCCTGCCTGATTTTGGTAATACTCGTTAAAAACAAGATTCCAGAGCTCAATAAATCTTCCACATTCACAGTTTGGCAGGCATCTATCTCCTAAATCACAGGGTTGGCCGGTCAAATCAAAATGAATTTCCACCGTCGGCCCGCAAGGCCCTTCGTTCCCGGTTGGCCCCCACCAGTTGGTTTGCTTATCAAAAGATAAAATCCTATTTTCAGCGATACCTGATTCCAATAAAAAATTTTTACTATCGGTGTCTTCAGGCAAGTCATCCTGTCCGCTAAAATAAGTAAACCAAAGCTTCTTGGCCGGCAATTTACATTGCTTTGCCAAAAATTCAATCGCCATTTTTATTGTTTCTTTTTTAAAATAACTTCCAAAGCTAAAGTTGCCGAGCATTTCAAAAAAAGTGAGGTGACTTTCATCTCCCACTTCATCAATATCAGAAGTTCGAACGCATTTTTGGACACTTGCCACCTTATTTCCGTAAGGCGATTTCTCGCCCAAAAAATACGGCTTGAACTGCTGCATCCCGGCCGTGGTAAAAAGCACCGACGGGTCGGTGGGAATCAAAGAAGAAGACACGACAATTTTATGTCCCTTTTTCTCAAAAAACTCCAAAAATGTTTTCCGCAATTTAGAAGAATTCATTAGCAAAATCTTAACTGAATCGGTCGGCGATAACCGAGGCAGCGAATGACTCCGGCTTTATCTTCGCCTCAAAACCATTACCCTTGATTAACCCGACCACTTCCTTAATCATATCTTTGGTTGCTCCATTCGCCCCGACGTCAGCGTGAATATAACGAAATTCATAAGCCAAAGGTTGGGGTAATTTTAAGGCCTCTTTCTCTGTCCTATCTCTTAAAACCAGAGCTAATTTACAAGACAACACTACTTCCTCCAAAATTCTTTGGTGAAAATTATAAAATTTTCTATTATGGTATTTAATCCTTTTCAAAAAGAATCTTCCCCCCGCCCCTTTTCTCAAAACAACTATGGCAATAGGAAAAAATGGCTCTTGGCCGGAAGAGGAATCACATCCCACGATTATCTCATAATCATATTTCGGATACTCTTTGATGTATGAGAATATTTCCTGGATTACTTCTTCAAAACTAATTTTTCCTTTAGTGGGGTTATAGAATTTTCCTGCTGTGATGTCTTGCATTTTACCCCATCCTATCAAAATTTATCTAAAATAGCAATAAACTTTTTCGGGTCCAATGAAGCCCCTCCGGGCAACAACCCATCCATCCCCGCCTCTTTTATAAACCCCAAAGCATTATCGGGATTAGTACTCCCACCATAAATAATTCTTATTTTTTGAGCATTAATTTTCCCATAGAGTCCTACGAGATTTTTTTTAATCAATGCCTTCACCTCTTTTGCCTTGTCTAAATCGCAAGCGTTTCCGGTGCCAATCGCCCAGAGCGGTTCATAGGCGATAGTTAATTTTGAATTCCCGCCTGCAACACTTTGCGTAGCAATGCGGGCAGGTTGAATTTTGAATTTTGAAATATCTTTTAAGTCAAGGCCCAATTGCCTTTCCAGAACTTCTTCTGTCTTCCCCTCTTTCCTTTCTCTCCCGCTCTCTCCGATACACAAAATTGGGAAAAGTCCAGCCGAAATAACGGCTTTTATCTTTTTATTTATCATCTCGTCTGTTTCTCCTAAAGCCCTTTTCTCGCTGTGGCCGATAATCGCGTATTTACAGCCAAACTGTTTTAACATGCTAACTGAAATTTGACTGGTAAAAGCGCCTTCTTGGAAAAATGCGTCTTGGGCGCCTAATTCAACAGGGTCTTTCCTTATGACACTAAGCCCGGGAATAAAAACAAAAGGAGGACAAATGGCTACCGTTGCCTTTGTCTTTTTTGCCCCCTTGCTCACTGCTAAAAAAAGTTTTTTTGCTTCCGCAAGGGTCTGTGGATTACATTTCCAATTAGCAACTATCAAAGGTCTCATTGTTTAATTGTTTAACTGTTAAATTGTCTGCTTTTTAATGTATTCTGCCGCTTTCTCCGGTTCTATGGTTGAAATTTCTATACCGGTTGACATTTCAAAACCGGCCCAAGTTCCTGTTTTAGGCGCGATTACCCAATGCCAATGGTAATAATCATGGTTCCTCCCGTCGCAAGGCGCGGTCTGGAGAAAAAAATTATAAGGAGGGTCTACTAATCCTTTATTCAGTTTCCTCATCGCCACAAAAAATGCTTCCGCTAAATATTTTTTCTGTTCATCAGTTATGCGCTCAAAATAAGGCAAGTGTTCTTTTGGAGTAATAGACATTTCAAAGGCGGTCTTAGCGGCGAATGGACAAACGACTAAAAACTCTTTATTTTCAAAAATCAGTCGTTCCCTGCTTTTTCTGTCCCACTCATTCATTTCGCAATGCCCGCATTTTTTATTATGGTCAAAATAATCTTTTGCCCCCAATAAACTCCTCTTTATTTTCGGGTCAATGACCGGTGCGGCGATAATCTGGGAATGAGGATGCGCGATAGAAGCCCCTGCTTCTTTGCCATGATTATGGAAAACAGCAATGTAATTTATATGGGGCTCTTTCATTAATTCCACATATCTTTCTTGATAAACATCTAAGAGTTCCTTAATTTCTTCTAAGTTAAATTCCGCAATTTGTCTTGTGTGATGGCGCGTAATCACTACTTCCGCCACGCCATAAGCGTTCATATAGGAATGGAGACCTCTTTTTCTGATATCTAATCCTTCACTATATCTGCTAAACGCCGGATATTTGTTGGGGACAACAATAATCGTCCAATCCTTCGGTATTTCAATTTTCTTGTTATAATCATATGGGAATCCCTCCATCTTCCCTTGGCATGAAATCAAAACCGGTGGCAACTGCGTTTCAATATTGCAAAAAAAACAATCTTTTTTAGGGATGGTTTCTATAATTCTTTGTTCTTTTTTGAAGGACTCCGGTTTTCTCGCCCGGCCCGTGGCAATAACCACCCAATCGCCCGAGATAAGGGCAAAACGCAATTCTGAAGGAAACTTTTTTTCTTCTCCCGCCTCTTTTTCGTTTTTCTCTTTAAGTTTTGCGTTTTTTGGCATATTGTCTAAGAATTAAATCTTTTCTCAATTTTATCATTCCCATAAACATCCTAATTATATGTTTAAGCTTGACCTTGCTTTCCAAACTATTCACCCATGTTACGGGCATTTCCTTAATCTTATACCCCAACCTCCTTGCCAATACCAGACATTCAACGTCAAAAACAAAGCCTTCGATTTTTACTTTTGAAAAAATATCTTCCGCTGCTTTGGCGGTAAATCCCTTAAATCCGCATTGAGTATCTTGAATACCCCAAAGCCCGATAATAAACTTCCTGATAAGCTTAAAGCTGTCGCCGAAAAGGACCTTCCTAACCCATGGCTGGGGCGGATTCAGGACCGCGCCTTTAACATCTCTGGAACCGATTACCACATCAAAACCCTGTTCAAAAAAGGACCACATCTTTTCCACTTGGTCAATTGAAGTGGAATTGTCGGAATCGGAGAATAACCGATATTCGCCCCTTGCCTCAAGTATACCTTGTTTAACCACTCCTCCTTTGCCTTTATTTTTCTCATTATCAACCAGCCGCAAATTGGGAATTTCTGTTTCTAACTTTTTTACAACTTCTGCGGTTTTATCTTTAGAGCCATCATTAACGACTAAAATTTCATAATCGTAAGATTGCCTCCTTAGATATTCGCTGGTTAAGCGGAGGGTGTCGGGTATTCTATCTTCTTCGTTATAAGCAGGGAAAATGATTGATAGTTTCATAGCAAAATTGATAATTAATTACTAATTAATAATCACTAATCAATTATCAGTAATCAATAATCACTAATTCTTTGTCATTATTATTTTACCACTTCAACAATAAAAAACAAAGAGCCCGCCCACATCGCTGTGTGAACAAGCTCATTCGCGAAGTGTTGCGGGCGGGGTGTCCACATAGGATTATGGCTTTTTTTGCGCGTTTGGTACCGGGGACAAACGCCACCAAAGAATTAGACCGATAAACCAAGTCACGATGAAAAAGGCCAAGACAAGTTTAAGATTGTGCTTCCAAAGAGCAACTCCAACAGCATAGCCAAGCCCGGTTCCGGCCATCAGACCAGGGACATATATAGAATCAAGTCCCCAGCGCAAGACAGCGAAGAACAAAAAAATCAAACTGGCGAAACCAAGCCAGGCCGACAATATCAAATGGTGGTGGAGAAAAAAACTCAACCAGCCAATTGCGCCAAAGAAAAACAATCCTGCCACAAGCCTATCGTCTATCACATTCATTTTCCCTCCTTATGTTCGGGATATTTGAGATGTCTGGATGTTTAGAATATTTGGAATATTTTGGTAATGTGCTTGCTAACCATATCCTGCCAAATTTTCATCTTTTTGTCAAAAAAAACGCCCGGGACACAAGGTGTGCCTCGAGCGCAAACAGAATCGCAATACCGCCATCATTTTCCACGCCGTCCGGAGAGCTTCTGTAGAACCGAATACAACAACAGTTGTAGAGGACCGCGGTCCCACCATTGGATGGACTGTGGACAGAAGCCGGTCCAGCCAATCTTTTTTGAAACGAGAGTAAACCCCAATTGCCTTACAAGCTTCCGGCATTTCCAAAGATGCAGAAAGGGGTTGGCAACCGGGATTACCTCTTGCACTTCTCTCTCCCTGAAAACTTTTGCAGCCTGCGCCATGACCTCATTACTATCAAGGTAGAGGTCAGGGTTATGGTGTTTTCTGACACTACAAGCGACCATATCTAGTGCCAGCCCGGCAGCTATTTCCCATTGAGCCACCACCACAACTGTCTTTCCCAAACTCTTTTGCTCAAGCACAATCCGCCTTACTTCGGCAGCTAAAGCCCTATTGCAGGGACTGGGCTCTCTGTGGGTCAGCCCGAGAGAAAAAGCGACAACACCAACGATATTTGCTCCACCACAATCTATGAACAAGCCGTCCATTCAAATCACCTCCTTCTAATCCGTAGATTCGTAGAGATACATTTTGTACTATAATAAATATATAACAAATTTTCTATTCTGTCAACACGCGGCTGCCGTTGTGGGTGATGGCGATGGTGTGCTCAAAATGCGCGGAAAGAGAATTGTCCACGGTCTGAAACCCGTATCTATCCGACGCTTTTTTGATTTTGCCTGTTCCGATTCCGGCCATTGGCTCAAGACATAAAACCATCCCCTCTTTTAATTCCTCCCCTTTTCTCCTTTTCCCATAATTCAAAATCTCCGGCTCTTCGTGAAGTTCTTTGCCAATGCCGTGCCCGCAAAGCTCTTTTACAACGCAAAGCCCCCTTTTCTCCAAATATCGCTCAATCGTATTCCCTAAATCCCCAAACGTATTGCCCGGTTTTGCTTT
>CAYMBW010000015.1:0-8616 GCA_964388775.1 uncultured Candidatus Saccharibacteria bacterium
CAAATTATAACATGTTAAGACAACGATGTCTTGCTAAAAGGTTTCTTTTTCTTTTGAAGTTTTTTAAATATCCAAAATATGACAATAAGCGCTAAAATAATTAGAATTAATATGTGCCAAAGTAAAATCTTCTTTTCTTTTAAAACCAAATCACCGGAAGAGTTTATCTCAACAATCCTCTCATTTCCCGCCTTATCAATTGCCTTCACTTTTATTACGCTCTGTAAATCCTGATCTTCCAACAGATAAGGACTTTCCCCTTTTTTCCAATCTCCCTCTCCCTCTTTTATCTCAAAATAATCAAGTCCTGTTTGTTTGTCAGTTGTTGAAAAAATAAGAAAATGCTTTCCATCAAAAATGGTTTGATCCTGATGAACCTCTATCACAAAGGGTTCCGGCAAAACCTTATCTTGCTTTAATTCTTCTTGCCACTCATCTTTTGGAACTTCCTCCAATCTTTCAATTAAAATCGTATAATTTGCTCCCTTGGTAGTTAATTTTGCCAGTGTTCCCTTCCCGTCATTTAATAGAACTTGAGAATTATCCATAAATTCAATTTCCGAAAAACTATCTTCTGCCAATTCTTGCACTTGAAAGATAATTTTCCCAAACAAGTTACTCGCTCCAGGATCACCGGGGATTCTTCCGCAATAACCACCCGGTATTCCTCCGCTAAAAGAAATTAAACCTGAACTTTGATCAATTTCTGGAAATTGAAGCCATAAGGTTAAAATTGAATCCCCTCTGCTAAAATCAACCGCTTTTAGAATATTTTGAGGATATTTCAATTCTGCTTCCACGGTATTAATGCATTCATTTTCCGTATCAATCTTTATTTCGACTAAAAAAGTATCACCCGGATGATATTCTCCACTTGATGGTTCTAAATATAAAATTGCCGCAAAAGTAATAGTCGGAAGCAAGACAAAACCGATAATTAAAAAGGGAATAATATTTTTAAATTTTGAACCGTAGTTTTTCATTTTCAACTCTCAATCTTTAATTTTCTTTAACCTGTCCACCAATAAAGCATGATTGAAAAATCTACCAAATTAACTTTCCCGTCATTATTTAAATCAGCATCTGGATTTTTAGGAACGCCCCAATTATAAAGAAGGATGCTAAAATCTACTAAATTTACCTTTCCATCTTTGTTTGTATCTGCTTTTTTTGTAACTCCTGTCATTTCCTTACCAACACTAAACGCTAAGGTCTGAGAAAAAGTACTTAATAGGCCTTCGGGAGAGGTAGCTTTAGCCCGAGCAGTATGAGAGCCTTCTTCTAAAAGAGTTGTATCGAAGGCATAAAACCAAGTTCCATCCGCTCCAGCTTGGGTTTTTTTAACTATTTCGGGGGAATTAACAAAAATGCTGATATCGCTTCCAGGGGCAGTTTGCCCTAAAACATTAAAAGTTTCGCCCTTTTGAAGAAGGGCTTTGGAAAGTTCAATGGTTGGAGGTAAAAAAATACCACTAATAGTTGTTGTCATATCTTTGGCAATATTAGTGGTAAAAGAAAAAGTGATAGACCTTCTTCCCTGTTTGTCTAAAGCCCAAGCGGAAAAAGTATAAATTCCCGGAGTCATATCAGTAATTCCCACTGTAAAATTTGCCTGGGAATCGGCAATGGTGGTAGCCGCCACCCTCCCGTCTTGAAGAACCGTAATTGAACTTAAGGGATAAGCTTTGCCTTTAATAACAACATCTGTTGAAACAGAGGGAGGAACAAATACTCCTCCGCCTCCGCCGCCTCCGGGCGGAGCTTCGCTTTTACAGCTAGCGCTGCAACCGTCACCGGAAACATTATTTCCGTCATCACACTCTTCTCCATAATCAGACTGCACCGTCCCATCTCCGCAGTAAGGCGCCCAGCCATCACAACTTGTATTGCAAAACTTGTTCTCAGCACTATAAGCGTACTGCCCGTTACTTAAACCGTCATCACAAATCTCTCCGGTATCCAAAACCCCATTACCGCAGACAGTGATAATAACGGCTGTAGGAATAAAACCTGCTTGGGCAAATTCAGTAAACGTTCCGGTTTTTAAAAAGTCTGTATTATCTTTTTTAAAATTAAAAAAGGGACTAATTAAAATTATCCCTACGAAAAGCAAGATTAAAAAAGTTTTAACTTTTAGATTGCATTTTTTGGACACATTAAGTTTGAAACTCCTTTAATATTCTTTTAACTATTTTTTCAACCTCTTCCTTTCTCTTGTATATCAACCATCCACCAATACTCAGAATAACAAGTATAATCATTGTTAAAACCCAAACCCAAATTCGAATACCAAACCATTCTTTAGGAATCGGCCGTATGGTTCCCCTTGGCAAGATACTAAGATGAATCCTGCCTTCTTTAACCATCTCATCCTTTTTAAAAACCTTGAACACGGCCCAGTAGCTGCCCGCCAATAGTTTTGTAGGAAGTTCGGCTATAACGGTTCCTGTTTCAAAAGAATTTATCTTATTCATTCTTTTCACCTCAACCGTTTCCAAAAGGTTTTCCTCCCTAGCGTCATAAATTTCAAAAATAACTTTACTTGGAGCAGCTTTTACATTGCCCGTATTTTCAATTTCCATCTCAAAGCTTATCTTTCCTGGAGAAAACCACCATAGAACTTTATGGCCTTCTTCTAAATCATAAGTATTCACTCTTTGTATTTCAAAATCAAAAATCTCAATATCTTTAACATCCAAGTCAACTTCCATTCTTGCACCCAAGATTATTGCTACCTGTCCTCCTCCTTCAGAACCGTTCACCGGATAAGTCGTTATTCTTATATACCCCGGATAGCTTTTAAATTCAGCTTTCTTAGGCACGTCGATCCTAATAATCATAGCAACTTTCTGCTCTCCTTTCGGCAAAAGAAAACTATTTCCTTTATCAATGGAAATCCATTCATTTGCCCCGGGAACATCAACTGAAACCTTTATTCTTAAATCCTCTGAAGGGTCGCCTCTCGTAAGCCAGATGCTTTTTTCAAAATGAGAACCTTGAGTGAGGTTATGGTTGATAAAATAAGGAGGCGTGATTCCAAAACCGGCCCACGCCCCCTGGGTCAGAGATAATAAGATGAAAAATCCTATGACAATACCAATTAAGGTTCTTATTTTTTTTCCACCAAAAACAAACATAATCTCATTCATTTAGAAACCAAAACTGCTCAAAACAAACTGTATTAAGTAATAACCTAAACAAGCTTTTTTGTAAAGCTAACCTACCAAGTACTCGTTTCGCTCATGACACCTGTTACAGTATTTGTTCCGTTGTAAGTACCTGATTCTTGAGCATCTGGAATCTTTATTTTCCAATAAGTATCAGCTGTTGCTGGAGTAGTAGTCGAAGTAGTCTTTGAACAATTAAGCTCAAATTCTGTAGGAGTAACACTTGCTGCCGTTGATGATGCACCACCCCAAGTAAAACCGGTACTTGTACTGTATTCTTGCTGTGCAATGCCAATCGTAGTTGCAGGAGCACCTTCCTTTTCCATATCAACACCTGAAAGCTCCTCGTCTAATCCAACATTTCCAGTTGCTTTTACGGTAATTGTGTCCTCATCACTTTCGCCAGTTGGAGAGACCGTTCCATAATCCAAGCTTACATTGGTGACCAAAGCGTAAGCCATATAGCTTGCCAATTCCGTTCCCGAACTTGCATCCGTAGTTGAGCTGGCATTATTATCGTCGGCTACCACAATTGAACCTCGCCAATCCTCATCAGGATACTGAGAAGTAGAATCCGTCGGGTCTGCAACATACCACATACTGAAAGAACAAGTCGTTGTTACATCACCATCGGCAGTTCCTCCGCAAGGACCTAAAGTACATTCATCAAGATATAGATAACAATTATTAGGATTAGCGCTGCATTCGCTTGTCACGCCGGACCTGTAAGCCCAAGCATATGTTGTAGAAGCAACGCTTGAAGTTGCGATCTCATTTCCGGCGGAAGCATTTTCACAACTATTATTATCAACTATAGTCGCGTTAACTTCAAAACCGCTAGTTTCTCCTTCAGGATTCGTCAGGTCAAGAGTGCCTGCATTCCCATCCACAACGGAAATGGTAGCTGCAGAAACGGTCGGAGCAATATTATTGACGTCATAGCTTGTAGCTTCACTTTGAGTGGCATCGGAAGAATCGAAACCGTGATTATCAACTATATAGGCATAAGCGTTGTAAGTTGTGTCCGGAGTTGGAGTTGGAACAGCATAACTGCATGTAGTGTCGCTGCTTGAAGTAGCGGAACACCACTCACCTCCCGTACAAGCAGGAGTGGTGCCGGTAGCAAAGACCTGTGATTTGCAGATGTAAAGGCCTATCCAATCATCAACGTCAAACTTATCAGCATCAGAGGTAGTTGAATTCCATGTTACATTAACCCCCGGATTTTGCGGCCCGTCATTTGAAATCTGGGTAAAAGCAGGTCTGTGGTTTACATTAAAGGGTGAATCTCCATCTCCAGCGCTCGTACCTTGATTACCAGTTGAACATTTTTGACTTGCAGTATGATCGCAGGCAAAAGCCCACCAATCAGAACTTGTTGCAGAAACACCTGTTGTTGAAGTTGCGGCAGTTGCTTCAACACTAGAACTTGCCCGAGTACTAACTACCCAGGTACCGCCCGGACAAGTGGGAGCAGATGCGCCCGTAGTTGCAATCGCGTCACTTTTGCAAATCGCTAAATACCAATCATCTGCGTTTGAATCGGAAGCCGTTCCCTTCCAAGTAATGTTATCTCCCTCATTTGTAGGATTACCGGCCGTACTTCCTTCTCCCTTACCTCCGGCAGATGAAGGGTCTTCAACAACAGCACTAAAAATAGGCGCCGCATTCCCAACAATAACCGAAGTGGTTGCCGTATCTGCTGATACTCTTTCAGGCATGGCTTTTTGACCGAAATTAAAACCGATAATCACAACCATCAGAACCAAGGACAATACTATAAACCAGGGAACTGTTTTTCTTACTTTTTCTGTCATAATTTAAAAGTTAGGATTTAATTTTTATTTTCCCGAAACCGGGACGACCTTTATCTTTATAAATTTTTTCAACTTAATTAAAGATTGAAGACCTTTACGATGTCTTCTCGGCAACCCGGCTAACTTTAAGAAAAAGTCCCGTGGCTTTCCGTCCTTTAGTTACCTAAAGTTTGGCTTTTCAATTGTTAATATTCTTACATTATACTATATTTTAAAAAAACATGCATATGCAATCTGTGGAAAAACTACCAAGCACCAATTTCATTCTTTTTTGCTTCAAATGTGGTAGTTCCCGAATAAGTTCCGTAGACCTGCTCTGCGGGTATCTCTATTCCCCACCATACATCATCTGTTGCCGGAGAACTTGAAGCAATTGTCTTCGGCAAATTCAATTCTAATTCAGCCCCCGGAGAAACTAACAAAGAAGTTGACAAAGCGTAAGCAATACTGGATGTGGCATATTTTTGTTTTCCAACAGCAATACTGTCTCCCCCCGATGCCATATCAACTCCATATAAAGTGAGGTCTAAAGAGCAATTTCCAGTATTGGTAATGGTAGTTGTTTTACTTAAGGGATCAGTTACCTGTTCTGGCGCCATTTCATCGTAGTCAATGGGAGGAGAAACATTCAAGGCTAACAGAGAACCGACATCAACCGTTTCGGCAGAATTGGTAGCAGAACTTGAGGCGCTTGAAGCATCAATAGTTTTTATCCATGAGACCCAATGTTCGCTTGACCAGGGCGTTTCGTCCGCTTCCCCTCCTGTACCGTCTGTCGGTTCAGCATAATACCAGACGTCAAAAGAACAAGTTGCATGGCAGGAAGTAGCGACACCGGTACAAGAAGAGGTTACGCAAGCTAAGTCTTCATAACAATTATTATCATCTAAAGTACAAGCCTCCGTGCTTGTCACTCCCGATCTAAAAATTCTTCCTATAACGCTAGTTATGTCAGATTGTCCATCCTCATCGGTAGTGCTGGCAACAGCTTGCACCGAAGTGGTAACACTTTCAACTAAAGAAATAGTTGTGCCCCCGTCTAGAGAAACGTTTTCAGCCGAGGGAACTTGATTTGCAATTTCATACGTTATTTCAGCATATAAAGTGGCTATGGTATAACTTCTTCCTCCGGCATTTCCAGCTATATATATTTCAAGACTTGCCAGGGAAGTTTGATTTAAAGAAAGACCTGAAACCCCGCTTGTTGCCCAAGCCCAAGACGTTCCGAAACTCTGATCCACCGAATGCTGCAATGAACCGTCATAATAAATATCTATACTAATGGATGAACCAGCTTTGCTTGCTTGCCCATATGTGTAAACATCAATGGCAGTAGTGGTTGCTGCTTCAGTGATAGTCTCCATTGTATATTGGTCTTCATTTACAGCAAGACCGCCGTTGTTAACATAATCGGTCGTAATACCATTGCTGGGGTAAGTAACACTATCATCAATGGTTGAATAATGAGAACCCGTAGGTTCCGGTGTCCAGGCAGCTGTTGCGGTATCCCCATCGGGCCTTATAATGCCGGTGCTTGTAGCATCAGATGCAATCTGCCATAAACGCTCCTCCTGAAATTCACCAATCCTCAGTGGTCCCAAATAATAAAGATAAGGACTTATATCCGGAGCATCAAAAGTATATTCTAGTTCGTGAACTTCTCCCGTTTTCCAGTCAACATCCCACTCAATAATCTTTTCGCGGTTATCAGTGTTAATATTAGCGCTACTCGGTGTAGCCAGTTCAAATCCATCAGGCACCGTTTCTTTTACTTTTCCAACAAAATCTTGATTTGCTTTTATTTTAAAAGCCATCTCATAATCTGCTGGCGGATAAATTCTTGTCGGTCCCACTCTCTCAACTTCAAAGGAAACTGATTGGCGAACTTTAAAAGAATCTGAAATCTCATAATCATTATCGAGATTGATTAGCTTCATCTGATAAGTCCCTATTTCGGAAACTTGATAATAGGAAAAATAGTCAGGCACGTCAGTTACATTGTCTGAAGCACATTTACCAGATTTTTCAACTTTGGGATAACTGATAGTCCCTTTTGGAGAAGTGATTTCCAGTTTCAAACTTGCATCACATATGGTGTGTCCATCGTCTTTTAGAGCTGCCATCTGCAAATAGGCTGTCTCGCCAGGCAGATAAACAGACTTGTTTGTGTTTATTGCTAAAACTCCCCAGACAAACTCTTGTTCTTCAATAAATACCGAACCTTCATTCTCAATTTCAAATCTTAAGATATATTTACCAGGCCTAAATTGGCGAGGAAATTCCAGCAGATTAACAGTAAATTCTCCGTTCTCCTGATAGTGAACAACGGGATTGACGCTTAGGCCAGGAACATTGACTTCCATGTCCACACCTTCAAAAGAATTTACATCACTTCCTCCTTTTTTCTTGTAATGAAACTTAAAAGACGGTTCTTCACCTAATTTAAAACTCTTCTTTTCAGAAACCAATTCTAAAGTAAAATCTTTTTCTAAGGTTTTTTCATTTTGCTCAATACTTTCTTCAGTGCCAAACAGTTTATTCATTATTGATTCTCCAATTAAAGATGCTGCTTTCTCTATCGATGATGCATCTGCTGGTGCTGTTTCTGCAACATCTTCTCCGTATTCTACTTCAATCCAAACTGCGTCTAAATACACTAAACCATACGAAATATTGATTTCATCGCACGGAACTACGCTAAATCGAATTCTTAAATTATCAAAATCCTCCCATGATTGAAAAACGGGCAAAGCATAAAGAAAGTATCCTCCATTGAGAACATTGGAAGTTTCTTGGCTTAAATCAATTATTCCTAAGTTTCGCCAATCTTCATTTTCTTGATATTCAATCAAAAGTTTTCCACACGAATCCATATTTTCATTTATGTCCTCTTGCAAAGACGGTTTTATCGCTAACGAAAACCTCAGTTGAACATTCTTTATTTCTTTTAATTCCGCTTGTTCTGGTAAATTAAAACCTGAAAAATCTAAAAAGTAGCTAATGCCGTCTTCTGGCGGAGTAACTGCTTCTACTATTCCAGAAGAAGCAATAAATGCTGAATTTATTTCATTAAAATCCTCAAAAGATACTTTCTCGGATAAATCCTGTGTTAGAGCAGCTGTTGGATTCTGCCATTTAAAATCAACTATCTCTGCACCCCCTGTTTCTGCGGAGTAGGCCGAAATTGAACTTGGTAATATTTTAACAAAATTATTTGATGCGTCAGCTGAGAAAAAACTAAGATAGCAAAAAGTCAAACCAAAAACCGCAATTAAAAGGTAAACCAAAATTACCGATTTTTTATCATTTAATCGACTCATTTTATTAGATTATTATAACAAAAGAATCAATCTCAATACATAGTATTCATACACAATAAAAAAACGCCTTAGTTCAGTAGACGCTTTAGCCCTGCCTAAAATTTTGAGAATTCTTCTAGAAAATAACCTAGGTGGGTATCCGCAATGCAATAACTGCAAGAGCACTGCACAATTTAGGATTCCCTATAAGTAAGATTGTTCCAGAATCTCAAAATAATTTTGGCAGGGCTACTTTCATTTTATATCTCTCATCATTACTTGTCAAATCCCAATCCGCCAGCTGGCGGACCAATGACTAATGACCAATGACTA
>CAYMBW010000016.1:0-4085 GCA_964388775.1 uncultured Candidatus Saccharibacteria bacterium
CTACGGATACTCACTACGAGGCCCGGCCTCGTAATTTTTCAACAAAAGTTATCCACAGGGCACAAATCTTCTTTTTGGTATTTTTTATTTGACAACAATATTAAAAGGAGTATAATAAAAATTAGTGTGAAGGGGGAGACGAGATCCTTCTTCATCACTTTTACCTCCTTGAAAAGGGACGGACTAAGGCATCTTTCGACAGTGCCGAGCGGTAAGTAATGGTTACTCCAAGGACTAAATACAGGTATTGCGTTGTCGCCCCCTATGTACCTCCGGGACGCGCCCTACCTATGGGGAGCACAAGGAGTTAGGGGAGAATAGTCCGTATAAGCCGCTCTCCCCGCATACCATCTCATTGTTCTTTTTGAACAGCCCTTTTTTGCAGGAAATGTTCCTGCCCATCGTGAACTCTCGACACATTGCCGAGAGTTTTTCTGTCCGCGTTGTCCTATCTCACAAAAAGGACAAAAGGTCTTTACAAAAATTTAAAATTGGTTAGAATCAAAGAAGATAATTTAACAATAAAAATATGGACTTTACTATTTCTCAACCAAGGAGGGGAGTGTTTACCATTGTATTGCTGGCGGTGTTTGTCTTGGCCGTAGTTTCAACTTTTACTTATTTGAAATTTTCAGCAAAATTTGCCGAGTACAAGATAAATATGTTTTCCAGTATAGGCACAGATAAATTTGTCTCCGATGAAAGCGAGCAAGCGAAGCAAGAAGAAGAGGCGTTGTCTATAGGTATCACCAATAGTCAATCGGAAGAAATAGACAACATAGGGAGTGGTGATGAGAATCCGCTTATTATCTCCGCAGGCAAAAAATATGAGGAGGTTGCTGAAAATGGAGACGGAATTACCCATCTTGCCCGCAGGGCGTTAAAAGAGTATCTGGACGGAAATTCGGTTAATCTTAGCGCCGAGCAAAAGATTTTCTGCGAGGACTATATTCAGAATCGCATCGGCGAGAGAGAAATTAAGGTAGCGGAAAGCATTGCTATTTCAGAGGACTTGATGACAGAGGCAGTGAATGAATCATTAACCCTTAGTCCGGGCCAACTTGAAAATCTGAAAAATTTTACAGAATTGGTTTGGGATGCCGATTTTTGAACTTATTGAGTTGAGTATTTTTATTTTTTAATTATGTTCTACAAGGAGGATGCCATCAGATTAACAGTTGCCGCATATCAGGTAACTGGCAATTTCCCTGAAAATGAGCCCTTGCGGGCTCAAATTAGGCAAAAAGCTAATAATATTTTAGCTGATTTTATCTGTTTAGGAGTGAATTCAGGCAATAAAAAGAGTATTAATAGAGATATTGAAGTTCTTTTTGCTTATTTTTCCGTGGCGGAGAAGCAAAATTGGGTGGATAGCAAGAATTTTTTGGTTTTAAAACGGGAATATGATAAAATAATAGATTTTACAAGGAGCTTACCCGAGCATTCAGTAAAAATAGAGGAAAAAGAGAAAAAAATAACGGAAAAGATTAGCAATCCACGGCAAGTTGTGGATAAAAAACAAGAGGATAGGGTTGTTAATAGGGTCTCGTCTAACCCTTTTACAAGGCAAAAACAGCTTTTAGGATTATTAAAAACGAAAAATCAGCTTTCATTGTCAGAAATCAAGGGCATATTTTCTTCTTTGAGCTCCAGAACTTTGCGCCGAGACCTATGTGTATTGGTTAACAAGGGTGCGGTAGACAGAATTAGAGAAGGCAGAGAAGATGTCCTATATGTTTTAAAGTAAAATTGTATTGCGGACAGATGTTGGACATAAAATATGTTTGTCCACTATGTGTCCACAGGTTATCCACATGTCCAGAGAATTGTCCGGACATTATTGTTCAAGTAAATAATGAATAAAAAGCAAAAAAAATTCAGCAAGATATACGATAGCTATGTAGAAAGCATCTATCGTTTTATTTCTATTAAAGTAAGTTCTCAAGAAATTGCCGAGGATTTGACTTCTGAAGTATTTTTGAAAACCTGGAAGAGTTTTCAACAGGAAGCTCAAATCAAAAATCCAAGGGCCTATCTTTATACTACGGCCAGGCATTTAGTCATTGACTTTTACAGAACCAATAAAGAGGTGAGGACAATATCGATTGAGGACATCAAAGAAATAGAAGATATTGCTCCGCCGATAGAGGAGCAGGAGAGACAGAACGCATCCTTGGAAATCGTCCAACAAAGGCTCAAAGCCCTTAGAGAAGATTATCAAAATGTGATTGTTTGGCGATATATGGACGGGCTGTCTACCGGCGAGATTGCCAAAATGCTCGGGAAATCCAAAGGAGCAACAAGAGTATTACTTCATAGGGCTTTGGAACAGCTGAAAGAAGGAATTAAAGGTTAATAATGGTCGATAATTTATTACCCGCCCAGGGCGGGTAATTTTTACTAAACTTTATTACGAGGCCCGGCCTCGTAATTTTTGCTAAACGTCGGAACCCTTGCCAGCTCTACGGATACTCACTACGAGGCCCGGCCTCGTAATTTTTGGGGGAAAGTTATCCACAGGGCACAAGGCCTAAGAATTGCCTAAGAATTATTGATAATTAATCACTGATAACCAATAATTGATAACCAATAACTGATAACCAATAACTGATAACCAATAACTGACAGCTGATAGCCGATCGTTAATCTGAAAGTCCGTTACTGAGTAACGGCCGAAATACCCGCCAAGTGGCGTCCTTTCAACGATGTTAGGGTCTGACCCTAACATTCGGACCATAAACTGTAACAATTTGCTTGTTTCTTCGTCTACTATAATAGAAAGCCGAAATCCGATATTGCAGAAACCATCATCCGATATATATCGTAAGAACAAGGAAACATGGAGAACAAACAGATTATCGCACAATTAAAGGCATTAAAAAGAATCAGCCCAGATAAGCAATGGGTTGAGAATACCAAGTCCTTTATTTTGGACAGTTTTCAGCCAGAAGAAACCGCGCCTCGCCGTGGCTTTTTGTTTTCTTTCCAACCGGCCCGGCTTGCCCCGATTGCCATCCCTGCTTTTATGATAATGCTCGTGGCAGCGGGAATAACCGCTCACTTCTATCTGCAGGCGCTAAACGGGGGTAAAGTGGCAGTCATCCCGACAGAGAACACTTCAGCCACTTATTTGGTATTAGCTCAAACCAAGCTTGATAGTTTGGAAAAACCGGGAGATATAAAAGAAGTGACAGATATGTTGGATAAGGCGGCGAGCGGTATGCAGTCCGCATCAAAAGACCCGAAGGAAACAGCTAAAATTGTGGCATCAGTCGCAGATATTAATAAGAAAGTAGAGGCGTTGGGCGCGAACCAGGGCAATGCGGAAGAAATCGCTGAATTGAAAGATAAGGCGAGCGTTCTTTCCAGTAAAACAGCGGAAGCGATTAAAGAGAATATCCAAAACACCACCAAGGACCTTGTTAAAAATCTTATAGACGCAAAAGATAGCCAGACATTGAGTGAAGAGCAGGCAGAACTTTTTAGCCAGGCAAAGACCGAGTATAAGAATGGGAATTTCAGCGCAGCGCTGGAAAAGATTTTAATGCTTACGAATACGAATAGTAAATAAAATTGACATCCGAAAAGCCGTTGTTTGGGCCACCAGCGGCGTTTGTTTCGTAAACTGGTCCGAAGAAAGTAAACCCTGACGCTCGATAGGGCGGAAGGATAAAGGTCGAAACAAAAAAATTAAATGTATAAATGAATCCTTTTACAATCGTTGATAACCTAAAACGGCTATTACGAAAAATAAAAGGAAAGAGATTTAAAATGAGTATTAAAAGAATCGTTGCAGGAGTATCTACAGTGACTTGTGCTGTTATGATGCTTGGCGGTTCAATCGCGCCAGTTTATGGTTTAACAATGGCCGAGCTTGAAGCCCAAATTGCGGCTTTACAAGCCCAGCTTCTTGAATACCAGGCGCAGTTGGCCACCATTGATGGAGGCACAACCACTACCACCCCTGCAGCTTACACAGGAATTCCCGATGGCTTTACTTTTCAGAATGCCTTAAAATATGGCATGACGAATAATGAAGTAAAGTATCTACAGATTATATTGAAATCAGAAATTGGAGCACCGAC
>CAYMBW010000017.1:0-2953 GCA_964388775.1 uncultured Candidatus Saccharibacteria bacterium
TACTTTTGTGTTGTTAGCGGATTTGGCGATAATGCCATTTACAAAAATGCGTTTTCCGGGATTAAAAACCAAGCTGGAATTGGCGTTAACTTGAACCGTAACGCCCGAACCGATTGTGATGTCCCCGCCTTCCACGCCCTCGTCTCCGCTGATTTCACATAATGAACCGCCCCCTAATGATGCTTGGCTTATAGTATAATTTACATTCGTGGTGCCGGTTGGAATACACTTTGGTATCACCCCGCTTCCGGAAACACTTCTGCTCGCTCCGGCTGCTCCGGAAAATACAGCGGTGTCGCTGAAATTTCCAACAGCGGTCGGGCTAAATCTGATTGTGGCGGTCTGGCTCGCGCTGGCGCCCAATGAATACGAACAACCGCTTACGCAAGAAAAGGGCGCTGTTAATCCGCTTATTGAACCAGACAAAGTCCCACCGCCCGTGTTTTGAACGGTAAATGTCAAATCTTTTACAGAGCCGACTCCAACATTGCCAAAACTTTGAGAAGAAGGGGTGACAGAGATTTGAGGAACGGACGGCAAAGCATAAGTGACTTCAAATATAGGCCCATTTCCTGATTCTGCGGAGTAGATGAAAGTATCTCTCTCTACATAATTGCCGGCAATATCGTCTGAGTTTCTTAGACAAAACTTCGTTTGTGCCCCAGACCCTTTCTGAATCCAATCGATACCGGTTGAATTTAAGCCAATATCTTGATACGCCCCATAAGCCGTCCAGACATTGGCATTTATCGAGCCACCGTAAGTCAATGGATAGAGAGTTTGATTGAAGTCACTCATCTGAATTGGATCATGAGGATAAGTGGGTTGCCCGCTCAAGACCCTAATATAACGAGTTGAACTATAATAACTAATCCCATATAATTTTAATTTCGCCGAAGAAATTGTGGCATTGTCGGGAATAAATGAAGTATCGAAATAAACAAAGCCCCTCATAACCCTATATTGATTATTCCAAGTTTGGTATTGTCCAACGTCTACCGCCCATGTCGTAAAGCCATTATTATAACCGATTTTTGCGTCAGTAGAATTTCTTGCACTAAGATAATCATAAGAGCCAGCCACTAATTCACAATCACTATTGCTTGACAGCCCAGAAAAAGAATCATCAACCAAAATAGGATATTTGGCAAGCCCAAACGCTTCTTTGGTTAAGAACTTTTCTCCCTTGTCGTTAAAAGTAAATCCTTGAAAAATAGGTCTTTTATCACCATCTAAAGCAAAATAAGCGCTTGCCTTCAATTCTCCTTCGTTATTTGATTTTATTTTTATATCTCCTTCCGGGTCTTTGTCAAAAACATAAAACTCTTGAACGCCTCCCTCAATCAAACGCAACTGTCTTTTACATATCCCATAATCCCATTCCAAAACATTGTTCGCATAATTTTTATTCATCGGGTCGGTGTTTAATAGAGTCGGCGTTTCTGAAATTGACTTCACTTCTTTGCCGTTGAGGAAAACCTGAGGATTCCAAACAGCGGAATCACCTTTTTTAATATCGCCAGACAAATCAAAAAGGGCGCTCGCCGTTACTTGCGCTCCTTCAACCGAAACAGCGAATAAATTATTGCCGGATTCAAATATCCCCTCCCCTTTTTGCGTCCACGCAATATTAATTTCTTTTCCGTCCGGCGTTATTCGAGGCAGGTTGGAAATTTCCGCCTTGAAATTCCCTTCTCCTAAATTTTCAACCAAAGTATAGGAATTGATATACTGCTTTGTTCCGGTAGCTGTTTCGGATAATCCTTGATAAAATTTCTCCATACCCTCTTTGGTGAGGGTCTTCTCTACCGGTCCTGCTTCTTCTTCCACGGATTTAAATTGAAGAATGAAAAACAAAGCAAAAACGATTACTATTATTAATAAAACCAACGGCAGAAAAATTTTTATATTTATTTTTGGCATATTTTTTATAAACCTCACTTACTTAATGAGCGGAATGCCAGAAAAGCCCCATTTGATTTTTCTGACCTGATTTTAATAAATATTCAAAAGTAACTGGATAAGATATTCCTAATTCTAAATTTTGAGGACTCCAACTTATTTTATAATGCGCTGCTCCCCTTTCTTTATCCTCAAAAAAACGAACAAAATTTAAAATCTCAAATCCTTGCCCATCTTGAACCGAAGCTACGGCTGACTCAATCTCGTCTGGATTTTTTAAAACAAGAATTATCGTCTGTTCTTCTCCCTCTTTCAATTCAAAAGGGTCAAATGTCACTGCTGTAAAATATCCGGCTTCGTTGCCTGAAATGCTAAAAGTATCAGACCTGTCTGACGGGACATAAGCGCTATTAGTATCAATTACAGGATTATTTCGTACTCCAAGATTCCACCAGCCCTCAATGTCTCCCCACAGCCAAATACCCAAAAAGATAATCAATAACAACACGATTGTCGTGGGGAAAATTGCTTTTTTCATAATGATTAATTAATAACCACTAATTATTAATCAATAATCAATAATCATTTTCTGAGAGAATCAATGTCTATGAAATGCTGGACGCTCTGGTCGCTGTATAGATTGCTTCCTTCGCCCGCATGGTCTAAACGAGTGGCAATCAGGCGGTAAGAAAATTTAGCGTTCTCCTGACCTTGTGCCAACTTAACGACCAATTTTGAACCATCAATATAAGCGTAAAGAGAAGCGTTATCTTGTGGAGACACAAATGGGATGATGCTTTCCCGAGAAGCGGTCTGCCAGAAAAGCCACAAATCAGAACCTTCTTGTTCTTTGGCTAAATCAATCTCCAAGCCATTCCCCGCTAATTGGGATTCTCCCACCACTTCTATTTTCTGGCCGATTGAATCGGGCATATAGGAAACATATTTTTTACCTTGAATACCAAAGACCGGGTCAATCTCGGAAACATTTTTAATTTTATGATTCATCATATCTAATATTCCATTTACACTTAATTTTTCTCCCGGTGCT
>CAYMBW010000018.1:0-2541 GCA_964388775.1 uncultured Candidatus Saccharibacteria bacterium
AAACTCTGTTTATAAGCGAAGCTTGAAAACTTCGTTTGAGGGCAAGCTTTCAAACGAAGTTTATAATAAAGAGCGACCACGATTAAGGCTCGGGCGTTATCATCTAAGGTATATCCAAAAAGAAGATCTGGTTCGGTCAGCTTGGCAAACTGAATAATGCCAAAATTATCAGTTAATTTAGCCAAATGTTCAAGTTTTATAGGTGGAAGTTTTCTTTGTCCCAAGGTTAGCTCTGGCGCAAATTGCGAGAAATATTTCATGTAGGAATGGGCAACATTTTCCCAGGTCATATGCCTGGTACGGAAATAAGCGTTTTTACCCATCTGTAAACATAATTCATTATCACTTATTAATTTAATAATAGCATCGGTAAAAGCTGGCGGGTTTTTGAAGTCAATCAATAGACCGACCTCACTCGTAATATCTTGTTTGGCCTGAGCAAAGGCCGTAGATATAACCGGACGACCGCTGCCAAGAGCATAAGATAAAGTGCCGGAGACGGCCTGGTTTGGATTTAAGGAGGGGGAAAGATAGATATCGGTAGCCTCTAAAAATTGAAGGAGTTTGTTTATATTAAAATAGGTATTAAAAAAAGAAACGCAGTTGCTTAAACCAAGTTGATGCACTTTTTTGATAAGAAAATTACGGTAGGCTTCGCCTTCCTGTTCCAAAACAACAGGATGAGTGACGCCAGCGATAAGAAATCGAACCTGAGGAAACTTTTTTACTACCGGTGGTAAGGCTTCAATTACATACTCAACCCCTTTGCCAGGATTAAGAAACCCAAAGGTTGAAAGGATTAGTTTGCCAGAAAAGCCGAAAATAGATTTGGCGTGCCTACTGGTTCTATAGGGAACATTGTGAATCCCGTGAGGAATAACTTGAATTCGATCAGGATCTAACCCATAATCCTTCTTGAGAATTTCCTTTGAGGAGTGGGTCATGACGATTATTCCTTTCGAATATTTCATTATAGCTTGAACGATGTTAAGCATTCTTTCATCTGGAGCGGGAAGGACAGTGTGTAGGGTAGTAACAATCGGTTTCTGAAGTTTTTTCAGAAGGAGAAGCAAATATGAGCCGTATTCTCCTCCGAAGATACCGAATTCATGTTGAATATTGACAAGTTTTACCTCTTTAAGCTGGTTGAGCTTGTTGGCAACGTTAATATAGTCCTCTTCACAAGGCTGGCTTATCTGGAGAATTACTTTGTTAGGATAGGGGAAATGACTCACTTCAGTAAGATTCATTGCGACAATCTTTGATCTAACCGACGGTCCAAACATTTGATCAATAGCATTGGTAAGATCAGCAGTAAAAGTAGCTATACCGCACTGTCGTGGCGGGAAGGTGGAAAGACAAACTATCCAGGATTTATCGGTGTTGCTCATAGAGGGGTTTTCTTAAGTTCAGTCAACAACTCCGCGAGGTCAACAGATTTTGCGGCAATTAACTTGTCGGCAGCCCCATAATAAATATAAAGTTTTTTATATTTGATTACTGCTCCGGTTGGAAAAACAACATTATTGGTCACGCCACTTTTTTCCCAAGAAGCCTTTGGAGAAAACAGAGGTTCTTTTAACCGTCCCAAAACTTTCAAAGGGTTTTTAATGTCCAACAAGGCAGCGGAAGCATGGTAGGTTTTTCCCAAAGGGGTATCCTCTACCGTATGATAGATAATAAGCCAGCCGTCTTTTGTTTCAATGGGGGGACAACCGCCGCCAATGTTGCGGTTTTCAAACCAAAAGAGAGGATCAAGCACAATAAAATCACCTAAATTTTTAAAATAATTTCGCCAGTAATTTTTAGTAAGTTCGGAAAAATTGTCAAAGTAAATAATTTGGATTCCGGGCAAAATACGGTGAAGAAGAGCAAAACTTGCCTGACGGCAGTCAGGTTTATGGTTAATTTTTTGGGGGAAAAGAGCGGCATCTTTTTCAAACAATAAAATATCTTTTCCCTCTTTTTCTTTGTAAAACATTTCAAACATGGTATATTTTTCTCTGACTTTTGATCCGCGAAAAATATCTTCCGCTTCATCGTAAGAAATTTTCGGTGAGATAGTACCCTGTTTGGTAAAATGGACAAGATCTCGACTTGTGGCGTAGGCAATGAGAGCATTTTTACCGTCATAGGCGGTGTAGAAAAGATAGTATATTCCGTCTAAAAAAGTAATTCTGGGATCTTCCACGCCCTTTTTCTCGTAATCATATTCGGGAAAGAGAACCGGCTCTTTAAGTCTTTTTACAACTTTATTATCTTTTAGCTGGCAGTATCCTATGGAAGAAATATTGTCATAATTAACTGCCCGATAGAACATATGGATAATACCATCCAACAGGATACAGGCCGGATTCATAACGGCTTTGTTTTCAAATTCCAAATCTGTTTTTTCTAAAATTATCCCTTCATTTTTAATCGTGATCATAATTTCTAAGACTAAGTCAAGACAAAAATTTATTTTTGGATTGCGAAGCCTGACAGAATTTTCAAGCTTCGCTTATAAACAGAGTTTGAAAGCTTGCCCTCAAACGAAGTTTT
>CAYMBW010000019.1:0-1968 GCA_964388775.1 uncultured Candidatus Saccharibacteria bacterium
ATCAAGCCGAATGGCTTATCGAGCGCTTTCCGGAAGAAAAGCTCCGCGATGTGGAGGGTTTAGTAAAACTGGTGGACAAAACCGAGCTTAAAGAAAATGACTGGAGCCTGACCCCGGGCAGGTATGTGGGCGTAGCGCCGGAGGAGGAAGACCCGGACTTTGATTTTGGCGAAACCATGCGCACTATTCATGCCGAATTGGAGAACTTGAACGAACAATCCTCTGATTTGGCAAAAAATATTAGTAAGAATTTTAAGAAGTTGGGAATATGAAATTAATTAATCGAAAATTAGGCGACGGGATTCATATTAAGCATGGATTTGCATTTCTTGGGGAGCATTTTTCGGATAAGGGAAAATATATTCTTTTAACGCCTGGAAATTTTTATGAAGAGGGTGGATTTAAATCAAGGCCTGAAAAAGATCGATACTATATCGGAATTTTTCCAAGCGATTATTTAATTAAAAAAGACGATCTTATTGTTGCCATGACAGAGCAAGGGCCGGGATTACTAGGAAGTTCAGCATTTATCCCAAAGGATAATACATATCTTCATAATCAAAGACTAGGACTTGTTGACGAGATTGATAAGGATTTTTTTGATAAGAAATATCTCTATCATCTTTTTAATTCTCGCTGTGTTAGAAGCCAAATCTATGGCAGTGCTTCTGGAACCAAAGTTAGACACACCTCCCCGGGAAGAATATATAAAGTTAAAATTTTGGTTCCAGATGTAGTAAAACAAAAAGAAATATCATCGATTATCGAAAATTACAATCAACTTATCCGCACCAATCGCCGGCGGATACAGCTTTTGGAAGAAGCGGCGCGGCTCTTATTTCGCGAGTGGTTTGTATATTTCCGCTTCCCGGGACATGAAAAAGTGAAAATAGTTGATGGCATGCTGGAGGGATGGAAGAAAGAAAAGATAAATAAATTAGTTATTTTTAAGCGCGGAGTTGAACCGGGTAGTGATAATTATTTAGAAAATAATAAATCTGGATCATTTCCTTTTTTCCGAGTAAGCGATTTAGTTACTAGAAACCCGAGTATTTTTGTGGATGAGCAATATGCTAAAAGCGCCCTTTTAAAGAAGAGTGATATTGTTATTTCATTAGACGGCTCAATTGGGATTGTTAGCATGGGGCTCGAGGGATGTTACTCGACAGGTATTGGGAAATTAATTATTAAAGATAAAAAGATAAACCGAGCATATTTGTATTTTTTAATGAAATCACATTATGTACAGGGCATTATAAACGCGTACGCAAAAGGTACGACTATTCAACATGCGGGGGAGGCTACAAAACACTTGAATTCCATATTGCCTCCACAAAATCTGATGGACTTATTTAGTGAAATTACGAGCCCTTCATTTAATGAAATTCTTATTTTGCTAGATCAAAACCAAAAACTCGCTCAGGCGTGGGATTTACTTTTGCCGCGACTGATGAGCGGCGAGATTGAGGTATAAAACTATGAAAAAAAATAAACAGATTGCTAAACAAAACAGCTTTACAGAATTTCTACTCTACACTACGCCAAACGTTAAGGTGAAAGTGGAGATATTTTTGCGCGATGAAAACATCTGGCTTACGCAAGTAAAGATTGCTGAACTATTCGATATAGATCGCTCCGTTATCACCAAACACCTCAAAAATATCTTTGGAAGCGGTGAACTGCAGGAAGATTCAGTATGTGCAATTTTTGCACATACTGCCGCGGGCGGCAAGGCCTATCAAACAAAGTTTTATAATCTTGATGCCATTATTTCCGTTGGCTACCGTGTCAATTCAAGACAAGCGACGCATTTTCGCATCTGGGCAACCCAAGTACTTAAGGAATATATCATCAAAGGCTTTGCCATGGATGACGAGCGGCTGAAAAATCCCAATAATATCTTTGGTAAAGATTATTTTGAAGAGCAACTGGCGCGTATCCGTGATATTCGCTCAAGCGAACGTAGAT